>CALUSG010000044.1 GCA_944323365.1 Candidatus Gastranaerophilales bacterium | reverse complement strand
CACCAAACCTGTTAAAAATGCCCGGAGCAACAAACACAACCGGAGCATTTGCTGTTCCGGCAATAGCACAATATGAAATAGATTTATTTTTGAAAAACAGAGATAAAACAAAATCTGTAAAAAAACTGTGGGAAGGTTCACAACTTGATGAAAGAAGTGCGTATATTTCAGTAGCATCTGCTGTCGGCACAACATATTTAAACATAGTAATGCTTGACAAAATTATTGATATACAGGAAGAAATAGTAAAAGACCGCAAAGAAATATATGATTTAATGGTATTAAGCCACAGTGAAGGTTTAGCCTCCACAGCAGATACTGTAAGAGCTAACAAAGCATATGTAAGCGGAAACACAGATTTAATTGAGTTAAAAAAACAACGAGAAACAATGCTTCATCAAATGTGTGTTTTAATCGGAGAAAGTCCTGAAAACGCTGACTCATTAGAAAGGACATATCTTGATGATCTTAATTTTACAGGAGTAATTCCGGCCGAAATTGCCTCAGAAATAATAATACAAAGACCTGATTATATGAAAGCGGAAAAAATGGTAGAAAAAGCCGGAATTGATGTACGTGTTGCCAAAAAAGAATTTTTACCATCATTAAATTTGACCGGATTGGCATTATTTAACGCACACGATTTAGGCAGTATCTTTACAACAAGAGGAATGCTGGCAATGCTGGGCGGTTCAATAATGTATCCATTTTTCACAGGAGGCTCAAGATTTGCTAACCTCAGATTAAGAAAAGCTGAATACGAACGAATTTTACAAAACTACTATAAAACAAATTTAACAGCAATTCAGGAAGTAAATGATTCTTTGGTAAGCATAAAAATGGATAGAGAAAAAATGGCAGAAACAGAAAAACAAGCTAAATTAGAGCGTGCCGATTATGGATACAATGAGCACCGATATAATGAAGGAACAATATCAAAGCTTGATTTAATACAGTTTAAAGAAAATTTACTAACGATAGATAAACTGGTAGCCCAAAATAAAATAGACTGTATGGTCGATTATATAGGGCTATACAAGGCAGTAGGAAGCAAATTATAAAAATCATCACCTCTTTTTTGCCGGTAAATACCGGCATTATTTTTATTCAAATTATGCAGGAATTCTTTGTAAAACTCTAATTTTCAAAAATTCATCAGAATTAAAAAAACAGATTTTATTAACAGAGCCTAGTTCAAGTCTTGAAAGAGGTTTGTTACAGAACAAAACTTTTTTATTGGAAAAAGTATTAAGAATAACATAATTTCCGATAGAAAAATCATATTGAATACTCAACAAGACCTCAAAATCTAAATCGAGTTGAAAATTACAAGCAGGACTGGTACCAACGGTGATGACATTTTTGTCCAAATAGAATTTTTCATTGTTTTTTGAAGTAATCATTATATCCATAATTCAAATTATAAAAACAATAGTAAAATTCAAACATTCACCGGTTGGGGAAAATTATTGTAAAAACCTCGGCTTTATTTGTTGTATAACTTTGGTCAAAGTTTAACCAAAGTTAACTTATCATGCCTCCAAAGTATTTCTTTGAGTTTTTTCTCCCATGGAATTTGTTACGCTAGACCACGAACATTTTCCTTCGCTGTTAAAATGAAAAGCATAAACATTATTATTTTGAGTAAATTTAATCTGTTTTTTTCCATCACCTATATCAGTTTCAACAAATTTAATATTTTGTGCATTCAATACGTTTTGTAAAAACGTTAAAGTCTTTGCGGTAAAATTATCAAGATTTTTGACAGGATCTTCTACAAATTTTACTGTTTGTTCTTTGGATTGCTTATTGGCCTCGGTTACTTCTTTTTCATCGTTCTGCAAATTTGTTTTAAGTTTGTTATTTAATTCCTCTGTTACTACGGCCTTCATTGTTATTTCACCGTTATCAGTAGAGATTTGAAATTTTCTATCCCCTCTTGTTGTTTTATATATTCCATTTTCTGCGTCAACAAGTGTCAATTTCATGACCGCATTTTGTCCATAAGAGTCTGGCAATGTCATATTTAATGTGTTAGGAAATTTTCCATCTTCCAGCTTTTCGCCTTTTGGAAGTCTTATCTCGCCTTCATATACTTTTGATGACAAGCCTGATGCGGTTCCATCTATTGTTACACTTGCCTTACCGTCTTTAAATGCTTTTTGTTATATATCCTTAGGAGTATCTTCTATCTCTATTCCATCCGCATTATATTTTGTTACTTCTCCGTTTGAATCGGTTATTGTATATGATCCGTCATCGTTTGTTTCTTTTATTGCTGTTATTTCTCCTTTATCATTAAATTTTGTTACTTTATTACCCTCGGTTACTTCTTTTGTACCATCAGGAAATGTTTTTGTTGTTTTGGATATATCACCATTTTCATTATATTCATATTCAATTGTTTCTTTTAAACCATTACCCTTATCTGTAACTTGCTTCACTGGACCCTGACCCGCACCAAAATATTGGGTAACAGCACCATTTATTTCAATGCGAGTAATTCCATTCTCTTCCTTATCTAGTATAATCACTTTACTACCGTCCCTTTTTTGTACTTCTGTTGAATAATCCTCTCCGTTTTTATAGACAAGCGTTACCGTATCATCCTCGCCAGGTAAAAATTCTACCTTCATAAAATCATCTTCTTCATATGCTTTTGCTATAACATCATTATCAAATTGAACACCAAGCGTCTGCAAAAATTTAAGTAAATCCTTTGATTTTGCATCTATACCTTGTTCTGTTAAAAATTTTTTTGCTTCTCGTTTTGTTATTTTACCGTCATTTGCGTATCCAGATAATCCTGATAAAAAAGAAGTCATTTCTTTCTGTGTCAATATTCCATTTTTATCTTTATCTATAGTCCCAAATTTTTCGAATAATTTTATGTCACCTGGTTTTTGTAAATCATTTTGGTTTTGGTTTATATAACCACCTTGTTGTAATTTAGCAATATCTATTTTGCCAAATTTCCCTTTGTTTCCAAAATTTACGTTGTCCATTTAAACCTCCGATATCAACATTAATTAATATTGATATCGGTAATATAGATGTTGCTCTTTAATTATGCATAATTCGGCTATACCATACCATACTATACCATACAGGCATTATAACTGGATTTCAGGCCTTTTTAAATTCATTTTTACATTTCGTTACATTTGATATATAGTATTATTTTTATTAATTATAAATCATATTACTTTTATGAGTTTCCCTTTTTTTAAAGTTGCTGTAATTTTTCATCTTTTTGAATGGTTGATTTTTACTAAAAAATTATTAATATAATCTTAGGTAAAAATACGAGGGCGAAATTATGTCAAATGGAAATTCAATATTAACAGGAATTTATGCAGGACTAACAAATACATATTCTTATCTTGCACAATTAAATCCTGATGGAGTAACACTTGAAAGCATTTCTAATGCAAGAACAGATTCAAAAAATTATTTAAATCTTAATCAAAGTTTTGCATCATACTTGCAGACAAATTTTAATTCTATAGATAAAGATGGCGATGGTGTAATAGGCTCTGATGAAATAACCAACTTTACAAATATGCTTTCCTCCAAAGGAATTTCAAGAACAGAACTAACACAATTAGCCGCAACCGGTGCAAGCGGACTATCTTCCGACACAATTAATAATATTCTTGAACACTTTGACGAAATGGATACAAATCACGATGGCAGAGTTACAAGTGCTGAAATTTCTGCTTTTAGCTACGGTGCTTCCCGACAAGAAAAAATGGATGAGTTTAATCATAAAAGAGCAACTGAAATGTCAACCTTCTACGGTGATGACTCTTCTTCATCTGACACCGGCTCTTATAGTATGTTAAGCTACAAATATAAAAATTATAATAACTAGAGCGGACAAATAGTCCGCTTGATTTTATTCACAGCTTTTTATATCATATGGTTTATGAAAGGAGTTAAAGTTGTGAAGAAATTATTATTAATTATATTTGTATTCTTTGGGTGTTGTTTATCATGTTTTGCCTTTGATAGCGTAAATGACGGTCAGGAAGTCTTTTACATGCCTCAAACCCAATCTTGGAGTTTCGGTCTTTTAACAGATGAACGAATTGTTTTAACTAAAAAAACGTCATCAGGAACCGGAAGTTTTTCTCAATATTATTTTAGTGACGGAAATCTCGCTGTGTTTTTATCTTCTAACTATGAATTCATTTTTGATGGAAAATTAATCGCTATAAATAATGCTGAATTAAGATATAATGAAATTGTCTATGAGGATGGTAAATTCATTGAAAAACCTCTTTCTATTGATTATCTTAAAACGATTTTCCCTAATGCCGAAATTATAAGAATTTCCCAATTTAAAAACGGAAAATTAAGCTTAAACAAACCTTTTTTCAAGAAAAAAACAGTTCTTTTGTTAAATGATACAGAAAACAATTACTATAAATTTTCTTATAAACCACAAAATATCAAAAATCCTTATATCACAGGACTCATAACCATCAAACATCCCGGAATAATTACTTTTTCTCATTACGGAGATAAAGAAGGAAAGTTAAAAATTTTCGTTTATTAAAAAAACCGGGATATCCCGGTTTTTTATTATTTTACTGTTTTTGAAACTTCCGCCGTTATGTCATCTCCGCCGTATAAAACCATATTTTTAGGTAAAACAATATTATACTTCATTTCTTTAGCCTTTTGAACGACAATAGATTTAATGTTTGAATCTATTTGCATCAATTTTGTGTTGTAATCATTATCAAGAGCAACTTTTTGATTATTTATCTCGTTTCTGTATTTTTCTTCTAATTGATTAATTTTTGCAGGATCTGTTTCTTTTGCTATTTCTTGTCTTGCTTTATCGACAGTCGCCTTCATTTCGTCTACTTTTTTCTGTTGTTCGGCTTTTAACGCACTAACCTGAGATGATTTTGAAATTAATGACTGAACATCTACTACTGCTACCCTAAAACCCGTATCGGATATTGCTTTACTGTTTATTGAATAGCCGGCAACAAAAGCAACTAAACATACCACTATTAACCACAAATGTTTTTTCATAATCTTTTATCCTTTCTTTACGTTCATGTTATCCTTCTATTTAAATTTTTTAGAATTCCACAGTCGGGTGAATTTCCAATGTAAATATTTGTAAATACTTATTTTTTAAAATAACAAGATTATTTATGTTTGTTTTTGATATAATAACAGAGGTAAATTATAGGAGAATTATTTAATGCAAGTTTATTCAATCAATTCGTTTAGTATTTTACCATTATATTTTACAGGTAAAAGCAATGCATCCGACAAAGTTTCAACAAAAGAACAAAGCCAAAAAGATTATGACATTCCGTTTGTAGATACAAATTCTGTTTTAAAAATGAGAGAAAAAAAAGGAGAGACAATTATGAAAAAATCTATTAAAGATTTAGGTGACATTGAAGGAAAACGTGCTCTAGTAAGAGTAGATATTAATGTTCCGCTTGATGCAGACAAAAATGTTACAGATGATACAAGAATTCAAGCAATTATGCCAACTGTAAACTACTTAAAAGACAAAGGTGCAAAAGTTATTCTTATGGCACACTTAGGCAGACCAAAAGGTGAATGGAATACAGAATTTTCATTAGAACCTGTTGCAAAATATATGTCAAAAGTTATGGGTGAAGATGTTTTATTTGTATCAACTCCGGTTGGAAAAGGTGCTGAAAAAGAATTAGAAAACCTTAAAGACGGACAAGTTGCGTTATTAGAAAATATTCGTTTCTATAAAGCAGAAGAAGCAAAAGACGATGATATGACTTTTGCAAACGAATTAGCAAAACTTGGTGATTTTTATGTAAATGATGCATTTGGAGCTGCTCACAGAAACCAT
The DNA here is from genome assembly GCA_944323365.1 of Candidatus Gastranaerophilales bacterium. GTDB lineage: Bacteria > Cyanobacteriota > Vampirovibrionia > Gastranaerophilales > Gastranaerophilaceae > SIG32. The sequence goes on along the minus strand of CALUSG010000044.1, from coordinate 66,737 downwards.
ACATCTACAGCTAAATTAGCAAAAGTTTTAAAACCGGCTGTTTCAGGTTTATTAATGGAAAAAGAAATAAGATGCTTGTCACAAGCTCTTGAAAATCCTGTAAGACCATTTACTGCGGTTGTTGGCGGAGCTAAAGTTTCTTCTAAAATAGGTGTTTTAGAAAACTTAAGCGACAAAGTTGATAACTTAATCATCGGCGGCGGTATGGCATATACTTTTGTTAAAGCAAACGGCGGAAACATTGGAAAATCAATTTGTGAAAATGATCAACTTGATGTTGCAAAAAATATTGAAAAGAAAGCTCAAGAAAAAGGCGTAAAACTTGTGTTACCGATTGATGTTTTAGTAACAGATGATTTTTCAGGAAACGGAACAAACAAAGTTGTTGACGTAAATAATATTCCTGATGAATTTGAAGGTGTTGATGCCGGCCCTAAAACTCAAAAAGAATTTGAAGATGTCATTAAATCTTCAAAAACTATTTTGATGAACGGTCCTGTAGGAGCTTTTGAAAATCCTGCATTTGCAGAAGGAACAAAAGCTGTATTAGATGCAATCGTTGAAGCGACAGAAAATGGAGCTATATCAGTAATAGGTGGTGGAGACTCTGTTTCAGCAGCTAAAAAATTATCAGACGCAGATAAATTCACCCATGTTTCTACCGGTGGCGGAGCTTCATTAGAATTTATTGAAGGAAAAGTTCTCCCCGGTGTTGCAGCATTAGATAATAAATAGCATCTTTTTATCTAATTATTTTTGACGGTCAAATTGACCGTCTTTTTTTTGATAATAAAAAAAGAAGACAGCTCTTGCTGTCTTCTCTAATGAATATTTACTGTTATTATTTACCGAACAATACAGTTCTTGCTGCATCTGTTGCCGGTTCTACGGTCTGTCCGTGGAAAATTACAGGATAAATATCTCTTACATTTGAATTGTCTACTTCGCAAGTTGCAGCTGCCGGATCATCACAAGCGATAATTGTATTTGGATTTGTTCCGCCATTAACATCTATAAATCCATAACAATCATTCTCTAATGCTGATTCATCCGTACATTTCTCTGCATTTATATTATAAATAAATGTTGTTCCGTCTGCTAAGTTATAAACTTTGTACTCAGTCGTAGTCGCTGAAGTAAGTTTTGTAACATGAGCTTTACCTGTCTGATCACAAGTACCCGCTCCAGTAGGTGCATCATCAGGAAGTTCATAAGTCGTGTTTCCACCGTTAACTACAGCATCACAAGTAATATCATAGCCTATATCTGTAGCCGGAAGGCCTTTTGTATTTTTTTCGTCAGATGTAAAATATGTTGGATCTTCTGTTGCTGATTGCAAGTGTTCTGTTAATATAGCTGACATCTTTACTCCTGAATCTGCATCATCCGCAACTACAGTACTAAAATCGGTATCATTCATTGCAACGTTCATCAATACTGCCTGGTTTAATGTTGATAAAGCTTTTTTATAAGCTGATTTAAACTGTGCTCCGTTTGTGTTTGAAATCAATGTCGGGATTGTCATGGCAGCTACAACACCTATAATACCTAATGTAATTAATACTTCTGCCAAAGTAAAACCAAATCTTTTTGTCATATTCTTACCTTTCTTTAATTATTTACCAAATAATACTGTTCTTGCTGCTTTTGTTGCCGGTTCTACGGTCTGTTCATAGAATAATACAGGATAAATATCTCTTACATTTGAATTGTCTACTTCACATGTATCAGCATCTTCGTCGTCACAAGCAATTACCGTATTCGGATTTGTTGAACCATTTACATCAATAAATCCATGGCACATTGTGTTTCCTTTAGTACAATTTTCTGCTCTTTTTGAAAATCCAAAATATGTTCCGTCTGCTAATGCATATACATAGTAATCATTTGCTGTTGGATTAAAATTAATTGTACCTGGTTTTGGAACCGATGCAGGAGCATCTTGAGCAATAAGCTCACTTCTTGCTTGCTCGCATATTGACTCTATTGAGCCCTCTTCTGCATCCTCAGAACTATCAGCTAAATCATTTAATGTACAATTAACTGTTACATCTAATGTAGTATCAGAGGTTATTCCATTACTATTTTCAGCGACCTCGGCAAAATATGTATCGGTCATATCGGTTGCTGACTGAAGTCTATCAGTTAACATTCTAGCAAGAGTGCCACTACCATGGTCGTCATCATCCTTTACTAATGTCCTGAAATCTGTGTCTTCCATTGCAACGTTCATTAAAACAGCCTGATTTAAGCTTGAAAGAGCTTTTTTGTAAGCTGATTTAAACTGTGCTCCATTTGTGTTTGAAATCAATGTCGGAATTGTCATGGCAGCGACAACACCTATAATACCTAATGTAATTAACACTTCTGCCAAAGTAAAACCAAATCTTTTTGTCATAATTCTTACCTTTCTTTTTTACAACTATCGTTAACTTTTTGGCTCCATACAAAAAATAAAACCCCATTGCAGCCGAAGATTATTGAAAGGTGAAGTCAATAATCTTTTTTGACAAGAAAGATTCGCTGTATCTTGTTTGTTCATAGCAATATATGACTGCAACGAGGTTTTATTTTTTGTATATATTAACGGATTGCTTAGCTTAGAGTAAGTAGACCCCCCCCCTGAGGCTTATCGTATCAAGGGTTTGGGACATTTGTGCTAAAAATTTTTCCGTTTTCTTTTTTATCATGCCATTATTTTATTAATTTTTTTTATTTTTGTCAAGATGTTTTTTTCGTATTACTGCTCTTACTGTATCTATTGCTCCAAAAATTACAGCACATCCGACATTTATTATGATAGATGCCTTTTTATCGGATTTGATTGCTTTTGATAATCTATTTGTTACTTCTTGAAATGCAAAACCAAAACCCAGCCATATTGCTGTTGTTGTTAATCCTGCTTTTATTGGTGAGATTGTTTTTTTCTCCGTCTTTTCGGACTTTTTTCCGCAAAAAGTCCTTGGGGTATATGTAATCTGATTTATTCTCATCTTTTCATGCCTTTTTAATTATATAAATAACACAAAAAACTTTATTGTATATCTTTTTATGTTAATATTTTTTTATGAAAAAATTAATTGTTTTAATTGGAATGATGGGCTCTGGAAAAACAACTGTCGGATCTGCTTTAAGTAAAAAATTAGGATTCGATTTTGTTGATATTGATAATGAAATTGAAAAACAAGAAAAAATGACGGTATCTGCTATTTTTAATGAATTTGGGGAACAATATTTTCGTCGTTTAGAAAAAGAAAAAACTTTATTTTTCGCTAATAAAACCAATATGGTTTTATCTTTAGGCGGCGGCGGATTTGAAGACGAAGAAACTCAAAAACTTTTAAAGAAAAATGGTATTGTTTTTTACCTGAAAGCAACACCTCAATGCCTTTTTGAACGTATAAAAACTTCCATTCACAGACCTCTTTTACGCAAAAACTTTTCTGTTGATACTATTGCTTTTATTTTAAAAAAACGTTCTGCTAATTATGAAAAAGCAAAATTTATTATTGACACATGTGATAAAACTCCCGATGAAGTTTGTGACAAAATTTTGAGGTATTTAAAATGATTGAAATAAACGTTAATATTAAAGAATCACAAATCTCTTATCCTATCTTTATTAATAACAATAATTTTTCAAATATAAAAAATGATGTTTTAAACTTTATTTCTAAAAAAAATTATGTGGTTATTATAAGCGAAAAAGTTTCAAAGCTTTATGGTAATTTGTTAGATTTTGACAATATTTTTGTTTTAAAAGATGGCGAAAATCAAAAAAATTTTAATAATTTTAATAAAATCCTTAATTTTTGCTTTAAAAACAAACTAACTAGAGATGACGTTATTATTTCAATAGGAGGTGGCGTTGTCGGAGATATTGCAGGATTTGCTGCTGCAACATATATGAGAGGTATTGATTATATTCAAATTCCAACGACCTTGCTTGCTTGTGTTGACAGTTCTGTAGGAGGGAAGGTTGCCATTAATAACTCTTTCGGTAAAAATCTTGTCGGGGCTTTTCATCAACCAAAAGCTGTTTTTATTTATCCTGAATTTCTTAAAACTTTATCGTTACGGGATTTTAAAACAGGTCTTGGCGAAGTTATAAAGTATGCTTTTATTGAAAAAAATTGCGAATTGGATTTTAATTTATTGAACTTTTTAGATGAAAATTATTCAAAGATACTAAATTATGATAGTTCTGTTCTAGAACATCTTATTAAATTATGTATTTCTTTAAAAATTTCAGTTATTGAAAAAGATGAAAAAGAATCTAATCTAAGACGTATATTAAATTTTGGTCATACATACGGTCATGCCATAGAAAAAATTACAAACTACAAAAAGTATACACACGGAGAATGTGTTGTTGCCGGTATTATTTTTGCTTTTAATTTAGCTTTTAAAAATAATCTTATTGATAAAAACTACTTGTTTTTGATGCAGGATTTAATTAAAAAATTCGACTTTAAAAAAATACCTGATTATGATTTAAAAAAAATTATTCCGATTATGAAAACAGACAAAAAATCTACATCTGATAAAATAAGATTTATTTTGCCTGTAGATTATTCCTGTGTCAAAGAATTCTTTTTTGATGATTTGCTTACCATTTTTTAAATATAAAATATGCTGCTAATATTAAAAAGACAAATCCGACAAGATAATTCCACTTAAATTGCTCTTTTAGATACATTACTGAAAATCCGCTAAACACTACTAACGTTATTACTTCCTGTATGACTTTTAGTTGAGCAGCGTTATAAACTTCATATCCTATTCTGTTTGCAGGAACTTGAAAACAATATTCAAAAAATGCTATTCCCCAACTTACAATAATAACTGTTATTAATGCTGTGTTTCTAAATCTTAAGTGACCGTACCAGGCAAATGTCATAAATATATTTGATATTGTTAATAACGCTATCGGTGCTATATATTTTATCATTATTTTATTAAGCCTTCTGTTTCATTATACATTACCATATAAAAATCCGGACTTGTCATATTTGGATTTTTTTTCATGAATTTCTGAACATCAAACTTTTCTAAGTATTTATCTAATCTATCTATTATTTTTTTATTTCCTTCATGTTCATTTTTTAGATTATTTATGTAAGAATTTGTCATCATAACGATTTCTTCTTCAGTCAATAATGGTAAACCGCCTATTTTTACTTCATCCTGCTCTTCCTGTTCCAGGTATTTTTTCTCTTCTTGTTTCTGTTCTCTTGGTTTTTGATGTTTATTACTATCTGATGATGTGGATGATTCTATCCTTTTATTAAACGGGTTATTTACTGAATTGAACATAAATACCTCCAGTTCTTTTATCGGAATTTTTTCTTGTAATCTTTAATAAATCATCCATTCGGACTAGTTCTGTAGAAAAACATGTTATTTTCTGTAGAAAACTCATGAGTTTTCTACAATTTTATTGTTTTTATAATTTTCTATTTCTTTTTCTACTTTTTTTTGATACTTTTTCTACAAATTTTTATACAATAATCTTCTTGATATATTTTAATTTCATTATATTTTCTACAAATTTTATTGACTTATTATTACTGTTATTTATAAATATATTTATTATTATATTATTTATAAAATATAAAAAACAAAAAGAGAAATTTCATCTTTTTTTTTAATTTTTTTTATTATAAAATTTAAAAAGATAGGAGTATTTATAAATGAAATTTATAGTAAAAAAAGAAGATTTATTTGATGGGATAAAAATTGTAGAAAGAGCAACAAGTATGAAGGCTTTACAGCCCGTATTTATGAATTTATTAATAGAAACTGTTGATAAAGGAACAATAAGACTTGTAGCAACAGATTTGGATTTAACTGTAACAGCACTTGTAGATGCTCAGGTTGAAGAAGAAGGACGTATTACTTTGCCTTCTAAAACATTAAATGAAATTGTATCAAAACTAGGTAATAAATTAATAACATTTGAAATGATGCAAGGTGAAACGAATGTTAATATAACATGTCAAAATTCAAAGTTTGATATTATTGGTATTTCAGCTTCTGAATTCCCTCCTGAAGTTTATAATGTAGATTTAAATGATAATGAATGTTTTGAAATAGAATTAAAACCATTTACAAAAGCCGTAAGACAAGCAGGATTTGCTGCAGCAGGCTATGAAACAAGCAATTTATTATCAGGTATTGTATGCGATATTTCAGGTTCTGTTTTAGAAATAGCGTCAACAGATGGAAACAGACTTGCTAGAGAAAGAGAACAAATTAATAATAAAGAAAATAAAACAAAACAACTTATTATTCCGGCAAAAGCATTAAATGAATTTATAAAATTGAGTGCATATATTGACGAAGAAAATGTAAAATTATATACAGAAAAAACAAAATTAATAATAAAATCAGAAAGAACAACGACAATTTCAAGGTTATTGGAAGGTCAATTCCCTAAATATAATCAATTAATTCCTTCTGAAAGTCCAAAAGAAGCAATAGTTAATGTATCTCAGTTGATATCAGCATTAGAACGTGTTTCTATTATGGTTAATGAAAAGACAAGTATTGTAAAAATGAATTTTGCCGATAATGAATTAACATTGAATGCAGACACACCGGATTCAGGTAAATCAGAAGAAAAAATTGATATACAATATACATCAGAACCATTATTAATAGCCTTTAATTATAAATATGTTTTAGATGCATTAAAGAATATATCAAGTGAAGAAGTTAAAATCGGACTAAATACAGCATTATCTGCAACAGTATTAAAACCAAACAGTGAAGAAGATTTTGTATGTTTGATTATGCCGGTACAAATAAGATAGAAAAAAGTGTATAATTTATTATTATGAAAGAAAAAGCAAAAAAATATTTTATGAATGGATATTCATGTGCAGAGAGTTTAATGAAAGCTGCAATAGATGAAGGACTTTGTCCAAAGGATTTGCTGCCGTGTTCGACAACATTTTCCAGCGGAATGTCATCAGGCTGTTTATGTGGTGTTATTGGATGTTCTCAGATAATATTAGGCTATAACTATGGCAGAGAGAATGTTAAAGGAAATGAAGTTTTAGCACGTCAAAAAGCAGCTGAATTTGTTGAAAAATTTAAAACAATACATAAATTTACCTGTTGTAGAATTTTATCAAAAGATGTTTTACCTGAAAATAAGAAAGCTCACTGTTCAAAATTTGTTGAAACAGGAGCTGAAATTTTAGAAGAAATGATTAAAGTTAAGGTTTAATTAATGAAAAAAATAGAAGGATTAAATTTTCTTACAGCAGGTATGCCTTTAATAACTAAAGGTAGCTATCCTGAAGCTTTTGAGGCTCTTAAGTCATTGAATTTAGACGGAATGGAGATAGAATTCGTCCATGGAGTCAGGATGTCTGACAAAACCCGTGAAATAGTAAAGACATTATCCAAAGAAAAAAATTTAATATTAACAGCACACGGTCCTTATTATATAAATTTAAATTCAAATGAAGAAGAAAAGATAGATGCAAGTATTCAACGAATAATAGATACGGCACAAGCAGCACATGATGTCGGGGCATATAGTATTACATATCATGCCGCATATTATATGGGAAAAGATAAAGAAGTTGTTTACGAACAAGTAAAAAAACAAACAAAAAAAATTGTTGATATACTGGAAAAAGAAAAAACAGAAGTTTGGGTAAGACCTGAAACCACAGGAAAACCAACTCAATGGGGAGATTACGAAGAAATTATAAAATTGTCCAAGGAATTTGAAATGGTATTACCTTGTATAGATTTCTCACATATTCATGCTAGAACTGGCGGAAAATACAATACTTATGATGAATTTTCGTTTGTTCTTGAAAGAATAGGAAAAGAATTAGGTGATATAGCTTTGGAAAATTTTCATGCACATATTGCAGGTATAGAATATACATCAAAAGGTGAAAAACAACATTTGATTCTTCAAGATTCTGATATGAACTATAAAGATTTATTGAGAGCATTAAAAAACTTTAACGTAAAAGGTGCTGTTGTATGTGAAAGTCCTAATATAGAGGGTGATGCTCAAATATTAAAAGATTACTATAATTCTTTGTAGTGTTTTTTAATTTCTTCTAAAGAATCACCACCAAATTTATTTAAAAGTTCGTCAGCTAAAATACAGGCAATTTTTGCTTCTGCAACAACAGAACAAGCTTCAACCGCACAAGTATCAGATCTTTCAAAATAAGCCTCACATTCAGATAATGATATTTTATCAACTGTTTTTAATGGTTTGAGCATAGTCGGTATTGGTTTCATAATTGCTCTTACAATAATGTCTTCGCCATTAGACATTCCTCCCTCAATACCTCCGGCGTTGTTTGTTTTCCGAATAATTTTACCGTCATTTAAAAACATTTCATCGTGATACTCGGAGCCATTTTTTCCGAGAGGATTTTCACCAATTTCAACGGTTTTTATTGCACCGATACTCATAACTGCCTGTGCAATTTTGCCATCTAATCCTCTGTCCCACTGAACATAAGACCCTAAACCTATCGGAAGATTTTTGAATATAACCTCAAATTTTCCGCCGAGAGAGTCACCTTGTTCTTTTGCTTTGTCTATTTCTTGTTCAAAATTTTCTACAACATTGCCAATTTGTAAAATTTTTGAAGAACAAGATATGTCAAACTCTTTGAGCAGAAGTTTTGCAATCGCTCCGCAAGCAACCTCAATAGCTGTTTTGCGTGCACTTGCTCTTTCAAGAACATCTCGTAAATCATTAAGATTATATTTTTGACTTCCTGCAAAATCAGCATGTCCGGGGCGATATTTTGTAAACGCAGGTTTTTCTGTAAAATCATGATTATATATTACAAGACAAATTGGTGCCCCTGTTGTTTTGTTATTATGAATACCTGCAGTAATTTCAATGGTGTCAGCTTCAATAGACATTCTATTGCTTCTTCCATAACCACTCTGTCGTCTTTTTAGTTCATTGTTAATAAAATCAATATCTATAAAAAGATTTGAAGGTATTCCATCAATTATTGCTGTTAAACATTTTCCGTGGCTTTCGCCTGCTGTTAAAAATCTGAACTTATTTAGCATATTTCAAGAATATTTGTTCCTTTGTCTGCATCATTTCTTCTATTATTTTCCATTGACCATTTGGCTGTTTTTGAACAATTTGATATGTTTTTAGCCAGTAAGTTTCGCCGGTAGGCTGTCTTTCTGCACGAATAATATAGCCTTCGGGAACTTTTTCTACAGATATATTTCTATATGTATTTTTGTATTTTCTTATTTTTGCTGTTGCTTGTCCGAGTTTGAGCTGTTTCATATAAGTTGATGTATTAGTGTAAGCATTAGCTAAAGAGCCATCAGGTTTGACAACTTGTCGAATTATTTTTGCATTTGGTGAGTAAAAGCTGGGAATTGACGGGCTATAAGTATTTGCCGCGTTTACATAACTGTTAAAAAAAGCTTTTGCTTCTGCAGCATCATCTGCAAAGGCTTTTAAACCGCTAAAAATAAATAAACCAAATATGACTAATATAGATAATAATTTTTTCATATCTTTCTCCTATAAAACGAATATTTATATAAAAATGTTCATTTTTAGTATACCATACATAAATAATTAAACAAGGGACAAAACGGTTAGATCACCTTCAAGAAGGTCTTTTTGAAATTTTTCACATTCTTCAAGAAGATTTTTTACTTCTGCGTATTTTTTACTGTGTAAAGCTGCAGATAAATCTTTTATATCAAAAAGTTCAATTTTGTAATATTCTAAATTCTTTTCAAAAACTTTTATAAAATTAATTTCTTCAAATAGATCTAATAAAGTTAAAATAGTTTCAACGGATTTTCCTAATGCACTGGCACATCTTAAGATATTGACAATACCATTATTGTTGTTTACTGCAAACCGAAGCATTTTAATAAAGGTTAGCAAAAACTCTTTTTCATCAAAATATTTAATTTTGTAATTCATAAAATGAATACAAGAAGGAGAGGCTTCTTCTATGATTTGTTCAAAGGTTTCTTTATCTGCCGGATAGTCAAAAAACATTAATGTATCACAGTTTGGAATATATTCACGATTAAAAATATTTTCTTTTAAATAAGTATATGAACTTAAATTATCTAAAATAGCTTTACTTTCGGCAAAAATTTTGATGTTTTGATTTGAGTTTTTAATATAATCATTAACCAAAGGGAATATATTTGTTTTTTTTCGATGATCATAAACTTTAATACCTGTTTGAATCTCTTGTTTTAAATGTTCTGAATGGATATCATCCATAATTAATTGAACACTTGTATTGCCGTTAAATTCGTTAACTTGCGGGTGAAAAGCAATGTCTATAATATCACCGGGAACAAGAGAGATATCACCTTGCTGCCATCTTATACAATTAAATTCATAAGTATCTTTTTGTACAGTTAATCTTAAATGATCTTTATTTTCGCCCATTAATTTTTTTTCTTTAATTTTAAGATTTTTCATTGCAAAAACAGGGCTAGGATTTGCAGCACCAAATGGCTCTAATTGACTAAGTTCTTCAACATTTTCAATATTTAAATCATCCGGTGATACTTCTAAATCAATATTAATAAAAGGTTTTAATTCTTTGCCGTTAAGTTGATCTTTAACAGTTTTATTTAAAGCTTCTTTAACTGCGTTAAAAGAAGATTTTTCTTCAGAAAAATAAAGACCTGCAGCCAGCTTGTGACCTCCAAATCCGTCTAATAATTCGGAATTTGCACAAATTATATCATATAAAGACAGACCTTCCACACCACGAGCGGAGCATCTAAACATTTTTGTTTCGTTTGAATAAGTCATTAAAAATGTTGGTTTATAATATTTTTCGACAATTTTAGAAGCAACAATACCGATGATTCCAATATGCCAGTCCGGCTTAAAAAGAATAATAGCCGGAGTTCTGTTGCCTTCTTTTTTAATCATTTCTTCGGCTTCTAAAAACATTTGCTGGCATAAATCCTGACGAATTTTGTTAAATTCATTTAAAGAAATAACAGCCATATCAATTTCTTGTCTGTTTTCAGAAATAAGAACTTTGACAGCCTCTTCGACAGTATCAAGTCTGCCGGATGCATTTATTCTAGGTGAAACCCCAAAAGCAATATTTTCAGCGGTAATACCTTTTTCTACATTATAACCGGCACTTTCTAAAAGTTTTTTTATTCCGTAATGTTTTCCCTGTGATATTAATTCTAGTCCTTTTTTGACATAATATCTGTTTTCGCCAATTAACGGAACAATATCAGAAATAGTTCCAACAGCAACAAAGGGTAATATTTCATAAACAAATTCGGGTTTATTATAATGTTTTAATAAGGCTTGTGCAACTTTAAAAGCAACACCAACACCGGCAAGAGAGGTAAGACTTTCTATTTCTTTAGTTGATAAAGACTCAATAAGCGAATTTTGTGCTTTTGGATTGATTATAGCAAAAGCCTCAGGTAGTTTTTCAGGAGCTTCATGATGGTCAGTAATAATGACGTCTATTTTAAAAGAATTAATAAAACTTACGGCATCAATATCGCTAATACCGCAATCGACAGATATTATTACTTTAGGTTTTGCTGTTGTCATTATTTTGACGAGAGATTTTGTGTCAAGACCATGACCTTGTTTGTCACGATCAGGGATAAAGTAATTAACATCTGCCCCAAGAAATTTAAAAGTTTTATACAAAAGAGATGTTGAAGTGACACCATCAGCATCAAAATCGCCATATATAATAATTTTTTCATGATTATCAATAGCGTGAGAAAGACGTTCAATGGTTTTTTTCATATCTGTGAAAACATCCGGAGAAGAAATTTTTATATCAAGCGGATGAGTAAAATAATTTATTTCTTCAGCAGTAGTAATTCCTCGAGAAATTAGCAGTCTTTTTAATAAAGACGTTTCATTAGAATTATTGTCCTTTATCCTCCACTCTTTAAACATAATATAATTATACCATAAAATATTCATGATATAATATTCTTATGAAACCAGTAGTTGCAATAGTGGGAAGACCAAATGTAGGAAAATCAACTTTTGTAAATAGGCTTATAGGAGCTAGAAATTCAATAGTTGACGATCAACCAGGAGTAACCCGAGATAGAATATATTTTGATGTAGAATGGCAAAATAAAGTTTTTACAGTAATAGATACCGGCGGAATAATTCCGGGTGATGAAGACGATATAATGCTTTCAATATTTGATCAAGCAAAAATTGCCTGTGAAGAAGCGGATAAAATAATTTTTCTTGTGGATGGAAAAGAAGGGGTTAATCCTGTTGACTATGATATTGCAAATATTTTAAGACAAACAAAAAAACCTGTTTATTTAGTTGTGAATAAATTAGATAATCCTAATTCACAGTATATGACAAGTGATTTCTATTCACTTGCAATAGGTGAGCCTATAGGTATATCAGCGTTGCACGGTTCCGGTGGCGTTGGAGATTTGCTTGAAATTATTACGGAAGATTTTATACAGGAAGAAACTCAAGAAGAAGATGATATAATTAAAATCGCAATTGTCGGTCGACCAAATGCGGGTAAATCTTCAATTGTAAATGCTCTTTTAAATGAAAATAGAGTAATCGTATCTGATGTATCAGGAACAACACGGGACAGTATTGATTCAAAGTTAAAATATAAAGACAAAGATTTTATAATAGTTGATACTGCCGGTATTAGGAAAAAAGCAAAAGTAGATTGGGGTGTTGAAAAATTTGCTGTAGATAGAGCCATACGTTCAATTAGAGATTGTGACGTTGCTGTATTGGTAATAGATGCAACACAAGGCATTTCTGATCAGGATAAGAAGATTTCTTCAATTGTAACAGAAGCCGGCAAAGGGTTAATTGTTGCAATAAATAAATGGGATTTGATAGAAGATAAAAAATCAAATACTATTAATCAGTTCGATAAAAATTTATCAAAAGAAATTCCGTTTTTAGATTTTGCACCAAAAATATATATAAGTGCAGTGACAAAACAAAGGATAAATCAAATTTTTGACAAAACGCTGGATGTTTATGAACAATGTAGAAAGAGAGTTTCAACAGGATTGTTAAATAAAATAATCAGCGAAGCTTATATGTTAAATCCTCCTCAAAGCGTTAAAAATAAAAGATTAAAAATCCTTTATACTACTCAAATTAAAGTTCAGCCGCCTACATTTGTAATTTTTGCAAATAATGCGGATTTATTAAAAGATCATTACAAGCGATATTTAGAAAATAAATTGCGGGAAGCCTTTGGATTTTTTGGCACGCCAATAAGACTTTCTGTTCGAGAAAGAAGCTCTAAGGTTTAACTTTTTTAAAGCAGTTTTTTACCTTGTTAAATGCTTTTACGATCACAGATTTTAAGTTTTTAAAGTTTATTTTACTTAAAAGCTTTTTACCTGCTTTTGTTTTTGAAGCCCTAAAAATAATACATCCGGCTGCCATTAGACCAAGAAGCCATTTTTTCCAGGATGGATTTTTTACCGGTGTTGGACTTTTATCAAAAACATCTGCCTTAGGCTGCTCAGGTTTCGGAAGATTTTCAGGAATTGTTTCAAATGCCGGATTCCCGTAATATCTAGGTTGTGTGCCACGAATATATGCAGGAGCATCAAAATTTAATACTCCGGCCGAGGCTAATGCGTCTAAATCATTTATCCAGGACATACCTACTCCTTTATATTTATATTAAGTATTTTTATTTTAAAAAATTGCTTTTTTAAAAAGATTTGTAACTTTTTGTGATATAATTTACTTAAAGAGGATATTATGGATAAATTTTATATAACAACCGCTATAGACTATGTTAACGGTGCCCCGCATATCGGGCATGCGTATGAAAAAATATTAACAGATATAATTGCAAGGCATTTTTCACAAAGAACAGATGTTTTCTTTTTAACCGGTACAGATGAACATGGTATTAAAATCCAAAAAACATCTAAAGAGCTTGGTATGACAGCAAAAGAACTTTGTGATATGAATGCAGGAAAATTTCAGCAAGCCTGGAAAGCTCTCGATGTTGATTATACTAAATTTATTAGAACAACAGATGATTATCACGAAAAAACAGTTCAAAAAATATTTAAAAAACTTGTTGATAAAGGTGATATTTATAAACATTCATATGAAGGCTTGTATTGCTCAGGTTGTGAATGTTTTTTAAATGAAAAGGATTTGACGGAAGACGGTTTATGCCCGGATCATTTAAAAAAACCTGAATTGGTAAAAGAGGAAAATTATTTCTTTAAACTTACAAAGTACAAAGATGCAATAATTAAACATATTAAAGAAAATCCTGATTTTATAGTTCCATCTTTTAGAGCAAATGAAGTGTTAAATCAGTTGGCAGATATACAAGATATTTCCGTGTCACGTGCAAAAGCAAATGTGCAATGGGGAATAGATGTTTTAGATGACCCTGAACAGGTAATATATGTTTGGATTGATGCTTTATCAAATTATATTACGGCTATAGGATATGACACAGAAAATCCGTCAGAATTATATAAAAAACTATGGCCGGCAGATGTTCATGTTATTGGAAAAGATATATTAAAATTTCATAGTATATATTGGCCTGCATTTTTGTTGGCATTAGATTTACCTTTACCAAAACATATATTTGCACATGGATGGATTACAATTGATGAATCAAAGATGTCAAAGTCTTTAGGTAATGTAATTTCTCCGACAGCAGTGTTGGAAAATTTTAATCTAGAATATCCGGATGCCTTTAGATATTATATGGCAACCTCTGCCCCTTGCGGACGTGACGGAAATTATTCAGATGAAGATTTTAAAGAAAAAGTTAATGCTCATCTTGCAAACAGCATGGGTAATCTGCTCAATAGAACTCTCTCTATGCTTGTAAAATATTTTGACGGAGAAATAAAACCTGAGTTTAAAGTTCAATCTGATTTATTTAAAACAGCATTGGGTACAATAAAAATTGTTGAAAATCATTTTAATCATTTTGAAATAGCAGAAGCTGCTCAGGCAATTATCGGTCTAGTTGACTTAACAAATAAGTATGTTACTGATAATGCTCCTTGGACTTTAGCTAAAGAAGAAAAGTTTACAGAATGCGGTCAAGTTTTGACGACTGTTTTAGAAATCATGTGTATTGTAACTTCTCTTATTTATCCTTATTGCCCTAATATTGCAAAAGAAATGGCAAAACAACTTTCTTTTGATTTAAACATTAAGCTAAATGATTTAGTTTGTGATAATATAAAGATAGGTAAATTAATTTCTAAAGAAGAAATAAAACCAGTATTTTTGAGAGTGGACAGTGAACTTGCTGACAAGTCACAAAAAATAACGAAATAAAAATTTGTTGGATAATTATTATAACTTTTTTGACTAAAAGACCGGTATTGCCGGTCTTTTCCTTAAGCTATTCCAAAGAAACTGTTAAGTGTTTTAAATTCTTTAGAATTAAATAAATTTTCTGCGTTGTTTGTCGTTGTTAATTCATCAAAATTAGTTACAAAATTATTAACTTGATTTGATATACTTGCATATTGAGCAGCTGTTGGCATTTTTGCCTTAGGTATTCCAGCTATAGTAAACATTTCTGAAATCTCAGAACGGTCTTCTTCAGGAAGTTTAGCTGTTTGTATAAATGTTGGTTGTACTTGATCTAACAATTTGTTACCAAATTCTCCAAAGGCTTTATTGTCAGCTATGTTAATATCAATTTTTTCAGTACCAGTATTGTTTTGTGTTTTTAATCCGCCATTAATAAACACATTGTTGTTAACATTCCCGTTTCCGTTGATTGATGATACCATAATTGGTTTCTCCTTTTTACTCAATTTCTCTTAATTTTTTTCCTATTTTTAAATATCTTATACTTTTAAAAAGTATTTTTTTATTGAAAAATTGCTTAAACAATATATATTTTTTACATATTGTTACATTTGTTTACATTTGATAAATTTATAGAACCATTGAAAACAAGTTGTTTTCAGGTTATTTGGAAAAAATATAGACACATGGGTAATAGAAAAATGGGTAATAATTTTTTAGCATAAAAAAAAGGAGATAATTATGAAAAAGAATCCATATGGGCTAACACAAAGAGAATTGGAAGTCGTTTATTATTTAACATTAAGTTATACAAATAAAGAAATTGCTGATGTGTTAAATATAACGCACCATACTATAAAAGCACATGTAAGTGCAATATTAATTAAGTTAGGGTGTAAAAATCGTACAGAAGCTGCATTATTTGCTCAACTTAATATAGATTTTAATTTTCCTCCAAACTTAGGACAGCCATAAATGCTTCTTGCGGAACTTCAACACGTCCAATAGATTTCATACGTTTTTTTCCTTTTTTCTGTTTTTCAAGCAATTTACGTTTACGTGAGATATCACCGCCGTAGCATTTATCAAGAACATTTTTTCTCATAGCTTTAATATTAGTTCGGGCAATAACTCTTCCGCCTATGGCCGCTTGTACCGGGACTTCAAATAACTGTCTTGGAATAATTTCCTTTAATTTAGCCGTGAGTTTTTGACCGATATAAAAAGCATTGTCTTCATGACAGATAACCGAAAGAGCATCAACGACTTCACCTGCGAGCATAATATCAAGCTTAACAAGCTTAGAGCGTTTGTAATCTTTAAATTCATAATCCATGCTTGCATAACCTTTTGATCTAGATTTGAGTTGATCATAAAAGTCAGTAATTACTTCACTTAAAGGTATTTCATACTCTAAATTTGCTCTGATACTGTCTAAATATGACATATTAATAAAAATACCACGTTTAGTTTGTGCTAAATCCATTAAAGTTCCAACATAATCATTCGGTGTAATAATTTGAACTTTGACATAAGGTTCTTCAATATAATCTCTATATTGAGGAGCTGGAAGATTTGCAGGGTTGTCAATTTCTACCATTTCACCGTTTGTTTTATAGACATGATAAACAACTGATGGAGCTGTTGTAACAAGTGAAAGGTTGTATTCTCTTTCAAGTCTTTCTTGTGCAATTTCCATGTGTAACATGCCCAAAAATCCACATCTGAACCCAAATCCTAAAGCACTGGATGTTTCAGGTTCAAAGGTTATACTGCTGTCATTGAGTTTTAATTTTTCTAACGCTTCTTTTAAATTGTGATAATCATCATTGTCGACAGGATACATTCCAGAAAATACCATTGGTAAAGCTTCTTTATATCCGGCAAGTGGTTCTTTAGCAGGATTTTCGACACTAGTTATAGTGTCACCAACAAATCTTGTAAGTTCTTTTATTGAGCCGGCAAAATATCCAACATCACCACATTCAAGTTTATTAACCTGAACTCTGTTTGGCGTAAGATATCCTATTTCAACAACTTCATATTCTTTGCCTGATGCCATAAATTTTACTTTTTCACCTAAATTCATACATCCGTCAACTATTTTAAAAAAGCATAAAGTTCCTAAATATTGATCATATGCACTATCAAAAACTAAAGCTCTTAAAGGTTTGTCGGATGTATCTTCCGGAGGTGGGATAAAATCAACGACAGCTTCCAAAACTTCTTCAATACCGATTCCTGCTTTTGCACTAACCGGTATTGCCATTGATGCATCAATACCTAAAACTTCTTCAATTTCTTTTTTTACTCTTTCAACATCAGCAGAAGGTAAATCAATTTTGTTAATAACCGGAATAATTTCCAAATTTTGTTCCACTGCAAGATAAACATTTGCAAGTGTTTGTGCCTCAACCCCCTGGGTTGCATCAACAATAAGAAGAGCACCTTCACACGCAGCTAAAGAACGTGATACTTCATAGGAAAAATCTACGTGTCCTGGTGTGTCAATAAGGTTTAAAATATAATTTTTACCGTTTTTTGCCTGATAGTTCATACGTGCAGCGTTAAGTTTTATTGTAATACCACGCTCACGTTCTATGTCCATAGAATCCAAAAGTTGATTTTGCATATCACGTTCAGCAACAGTGCCGGTATGCTCCAATAAACGATCCGCTAACGTTGATTTACCGTGATCTATGTGTGCAATTATACAAAAGTTCCTTACATTTTCCTTATACTTCATATTAAAAATTATAAAAGAAAAATCTAGAACTTCAATAATTAATCATTATTTTGTGATTCAATACAAAAATTATCAAGTTCTTCATATAATATTGAAGATTTTTCCTTAATGTAATTGATCAAGGTAATTACATAAAAAGGTTTTTCTTCTGTGTACATGCAGTTTTCTAAAACATCGTGTAAACAGTGTTGTAACTCAATAATTTCGCCAAATTCTAACAGCCATTCTTCAATTTTTTTATTCATAATAATTCCTCGTTTTTATATTAACAAATTTTTATTTAAATGTCAAGTGACAAATTTAAATTAGTAAATATAATAAAAGTAAAGGAGATAAATATGAAGTTATTACATACAATGATAAGGGTAAAGGACATAGAAAAGAGCTTAAAATTTTACACAGAGTTAATGGAAATGAGTTTAGCCAAGAAGAAACGTTTGGAAGACTGTGAGCTATATTTTTTAACAGATGGAACAACAGAGTTAGAATTAACATATAATGATGAAACACCGGAAACAGGTTATGAATTAGGTAATGGATTTGGTCATTTAGCTTTTGCTGTTGAGTCATTAGCGGAATTTACAGAGAAATTGAGAAAATATGGTTATGAATATTTATATGAGCCGTTTGATTTAAACGGAAAAGGGTCAAAAATTGCTTTTATAAAAGATCCTGACGGTTATGAAATTGAACTTATAGAAAAAGTTGTGTGGTAAAGATTTACAAAGTTTGAGCAAAATGATATAATTAAGTAATGAAAGAAGTTATAGAAAGCCTAAAAGAGTTAGGTTTAAATAGTTATGAGGCAAAAGTATATCTAGCATTATTAAAAAAACATCCGGCGACTGGTTATGAAATAGCAAAACTTGCAGATATACCGCAGTCTAGGGCTTATGATACGTTAAAATCTTTAGAGAATGAGAGAATTATAATAAGCTCGCAAGAAAAGCCTCAAAAATATTCACCAATAAAGCCAAAAGAATTAACGAAACGTTTTCGCAGAAAAATGCAATCTAATTTGGATTTTTTGGAAAAAAAATTGCCTGATGTAAAAGATAGCTATAATGAGCCAATCCATACGATTTCAGGTTCGTTTGAAATACGAAATAAGTTAATAGAAATAATAAATTCAGCAAAAAGAGATATTTATATAGAGATATGGTCACAAGATTTTAAATTTTTGGAACATAGTCTTTTTGAGGCATATAATAGGGGTTTGGATATAAAAATAGTAGGTTATGATAATTTTCAATGTGCATTCGGTACCGTATATAAACACAAAAATGGGCGAGAAATAGAATTTTCTTTAGGCGGCCGACTAGTGTTTTTAATCGCCGATAATACTGAAGGGCTTTTTGGGAAGATAGAAGACAGGGTTGTGTGGACAGAAAATTCTGAAATTATATTTTTATTAAAGGAATTTGTAATACATGATATGTATCTATTGGATATAGAAGAGAATTTTCCTGAACAGTTAAAATATTTTTATGGAGCAGGCTTGAAAAAATTAAAAGATAAGGTTGTAAATAAAAGCTCAAAATATTGTATGCATTAATCTTTAATCAGGCTCTTCAACAATAATATCCAAAGCATTACAGCCAAGGTATTTAGCTAATTTTTCAACTGATTTAAATTCTATTTGAAAGAAATTATTACGTTTATCTTTCATCAGGAACTTCTATAATTAAGTCCAGTGCACTGCAACCCAAAAATTTTGCGACTTTTTCGATTGAGCTAAATTTGAAGTCGTGAGGCACACTATTAAACATTTTAGAAACAGTCAAAGGATTTAATTTAGTTGCTTTGACAACCTCTGATTGAGTATATCTTTTTTTCAAATGAACATTGTATATATTAACTAAAAGCATTAATATATTATAATATAAATTTGTTATAATACTAAATTAGACATATATATTTACAAAATGAACAGCAAAATTTTTTTCAAACCAAAATCAATACCTTGTGAATTAACACAGCTTTCAGGTCAATCCGATGCTATAATGCAAGATCTTGAACGTTTATATTCTATTATGAAAAAAAATAATAATTAATTTTTACAAATTCGTAATGTTTACTTTTAAAAAAATATCTTCGGGAGTATAATTAATTTGTTAAATATTTTTGGGGAGAAGATGATGCAAGGATACAGCTTTGAATTAATTACGGGGCCGATGAGCTGCGGCAAGACAGAAGAGCTTTTAAGAAGAATTAGAAGATGCATTATTGCTAAGAAAAAAGTCAAAGTTATTTCTCCGGATGTTGATACACGTTCTAACGGTGATTATATTGAGTCCAGAAACGGTCTTTGGCTTGATGCAATAAAGGTAAGACATTCTATACAAATTCTTAGTATTGTTAAGCCTGAAGATGAAATTGTGGCAATTGACGAACTGCAATTTTTTGATTCTAATATTGTAAAAGTTATAACAAAACTTATGCAAGACGGAAAAAGGGTTATCGGCACAGGTTTGGAACTTGATTTTAAAGCAGAACCTTTTGGCTCAATGCCGGAATTAATGTGTATTGCAACATCTGTTGATAAACTTCATGCAGTATGTATGAAATGCGGGTCTGACCATGCAACAAGAACTCAAAGACTTATTGATGGAAAACCGGCAGATAAAAATTCTCCTCTTATTATGATTGGCGGAGATGAAACATATGAAGCTAGATGCATTAAATGTTATGAGCTCCCTGATTCTAAACCAACTGAAAAACGTGGATTAAAACTCCTCCATTTTGAACATAGATTGTAACATTGTTTGATTGATTTTTATATTTTTCATAAATATGTTATTATATCACTATAACAAATTTTTACATTTGCGGGAACAAATTTAAAGAAAAAACATCTATACAAATGTAAGAGTTTAGGTGGAGGAATAGATAGTGAGAAATGTTATGAGAAAAAGTTTTATATTTTTGTGGGCATTCCTTTTAGTATTTGGGTTTGTCGTCAAAAATTACAGTATGGCATATACGCCTATTGAGCTTTATGACAATGTTTGGAGCTTGATAAACAAAAAATATGTTGACCAAACAAACAATAATCAGGATTGGGCAAAATGGCGTCATAAGTACGATAAAGTTATTATGACGAACGAAGATGCATATGTTGCAATTGAAACGATGCTTGCGAGTTTAAATGATCCTTATACAAAATTTTTAGATCCTAAAGAATTTGCTGAAGAAACAAGCTCAATAAAAGGATCTTTAAAAGGAATTGGTATTCAAATTGGGATAAAAGACGGGAAACTAATGGTTATAGCCCCGATAGAAGATACCCCGGCCGAGCGTGCAGGATTAAAAGCGGACGACGAAATTTTAGAAATTAATGGTAAAAGTACAAAAGGAATTTCTTTAGATAAAGCCGCAGAGCAAATCCGTGGTAAAGAAGGTACTTTTGTTAAATTGCTTATAAAACGAAAAGATGTTGAGCCGAAATTATATAATGTACAACGTGCTGAAATTGAAATTAAATCTATATCACAAAAACTACCTGACGATGTAGCATTACCTGAAGACATCGGATATATAAGATTAAGTTCTTTTATAAGTAAAAATGCCTCTCAAGAGTTTAGTAAAATTTTATTAGATTCTCAAGATAAAAAGGGATTTATTATAGATCTTAGATCAAACCCCGGTGGTTTATTAAGCAATGCCATAAACATTTCGGATATGTTTCTTGATAAAGGTGTAATTGTGAGCACTGTAGACAGAGATGGATACAAAGAAAATACAAAAGCAGCACAAGGCGTAATTACTGATAAACCATTAGTTGTATTAATTAACAAAGGCTCTGCTTCCGCAAGTGAAATTTTTTCAGGAGCAATAAAAGATAATCATAGAGGAGTTATTGTAGGAGAACAGTCTTTTGGAAAAGGTTTAGTGCAAGAGATAAATAAATTACCATACGAAGCCGGAATAAATATTACGATTCAAAAGTATTTAACACCAAACGGTACGGATATTAATAAAAAGGGAATTACACCGGATATAGTTGTGGAACTTACAGAAGAGCATGTTAAAAACAAAAATGATGTACAATTGAAAAAAGCAATTGAGGTTATGCAAACTTTAATAAACGGCAATGCTGTAGCAGAACAACAGATATAAAAAAAGCTCCGAAAGGAGCTTTTTTTTAACTATTTATTTTACATCTTCTTTTATAACAATAAGGTTATTCATAACCTTCATAGCACAAGTTGGTAAAACTACATGATTTAAACCATCTGCAATACTGATAATTTTACCTGCACCGAGAACGACATCTTCGCCTTTGTACTGAAATTTGTAGTCTGTTTTTCTGTCAGAACGAATAGTAATTTTGTCCATTTAATCTTCCTTATCTTTCATTATACCGAGGGCATCAAAAAAAATACCCTCATCCATTACCTCATTATATAAATCTTCATCCTTTTTAAAGTCTTCAATTGTATATGGATAAAGATCTATACAAACATTTAGATCTGTTTCAATTTTACCTATTAATGGCCAAATTGCTTCACGCTTGGATTTATCTTCCGTATCAAAAATTGCAACAAGTTCAATATCTTCTCCTTCGTGATTTTTACCGTCTAAAAATTGACCAAAAAGATATAAACCTTTAAAGTCCTCAAAATTCTTTCTGAAAGCAGATGTAACGCTTTTTATAACATCGTGTACAGGACTTGTCATAGAATACTCCTTAACTCATTTTTTGAAACAGTTTTTTGTTCAGAAGTCGCAAGATTTTTTACGGATATTTTATTTGATTTTATTTCATCTTCGCCTAAAATCAACGCAAATTTTGCAACTTTTGAGGCTTTTTCAAGTTGTTTTGTGAATTTTTTATTTGATAAATCAAACTCAACACAATAACCCAAGCTTCTTAATTCTTCAGCTAGTTCAAAAGCTTCGGCAGGATAATTTGACACCACATAGCCATCAAGTTTTTTAGATTCTTTTGCAGGCAATAGAGATATTAACCTTTCCATACCCATTGCCCATCCAACTGCAGGTGTATCTTCTCCGCCTAAATTTTTGACAAGGCTGTCATATCTGCCTCCGCCGCATACAGCGTTTTGCGAACCTAAATTGTTTGATTTTATTTCAAATACTGTTCTGTTATAATAATCTAAACCTCTTACAAGCAGTTTATTCACTGAATATTTTACATGCATTTTATCTAAATATAATTTTAATTTATCAAAATGTTCTTTGCATTCTTCGCATATAAAATCAGATTGAATAACCTTTTGGATTTCAGGCTTTTCAAATATAGCTTTACAACTTTCAACTTTACAGTCTAATAATCTTAACGGATTTTTTTCATAACGGTTTTGACAGTCTTCACAAAGGTTGTTTAATTCGGGTTTAAGTACTTCCTTTAACTTTTGTTTGAAATTTTCACGGCATTTAGGACAGCCTAAAGAGTTAATTTCAACATCTAAATCGTTTAAGCCTAGAGATTTTAGATAGTTTACAGCCATCAAAATTACTTCGGCATCAGCTGTCGGGTCTTTTATACCAAACATTTCAACCCCGAGTTGATGAAATTGTCTTTGTCTGCCCTTTTGAGGACGTTCGTATCTAAACATTGGACCTTTATACCATAATTTTACAGGACTGGACAATCTTGACATACCGTTTTCAATAAAGGAACGCACAACTCCTGCTGTATTTTCCGGACGTAGTGTTAAAGAACGGTCGCTTTTTTCAAAAGTATACATCTCTTTGTTTACAATATCAGTAGTATCTCCTACACCACGTGCAAATAATTCCGTTGCTTCAAATATTGGTGTACGTATCTCTTTATAACCGTATTCGTTAAATATTTTAACAGCTTTTTCCTCTAAAAAATGCCATAATTCTATTTCTTGAGGTAAAATGTCATGTGTGCCTTTAATTACTTGAATTAATTTTGTCATAAAGTAATTATAGTAATTTAAAATTCAATTGTCAATCCGCTAAAACTCTTGATGAAAAAGAAAGTCTCGTCAAATGACAAGACTTATAAATATACATTTACCCCACAATTTTTATATCATGAAAAAATACGATTGTCAAGTCTTAAGCATTGTAATAAAATAATTTTATGGACAAAATAGAGCTTTTAGCACCCGCAAAAAATAAACAAAATGCAATTGCCGCAATTGAATATGGTTGTGATGCTATTTACATTGGAGCGGATAATTTTGGGGCTAGACAAAATGCAGGGAATTCGTTTGAAGATATACGAGAAATAACTGAATATGCTCATAAATTTAATGTGAAAGTTCACGTTACGATAAATACAATTTTAGATGATAATGAATTAGTACTGGCTAAAAAATTAATTCAAAACCTTTATGATATTGGTGTTGATGCAATAATTATTCAAGATATGGGTATCTTAAAAGCAGCAATAGATGGAGAGTTACCTCCAATACCAATACATATAAGTACGCAATGTGACAACAGAACATTAGAAAAAGTAAAATTTTTTGATAATATTGGTGTTTCCCGGGTGATTTTAGCCCGTGAACTTTCTTTAGAACAAATAAAAGAAATTTGTGAAAATACAAAAACCGAAATAGAAACCTTTGTTCACGGAGCTTTATGTGTATCTTATAGCGGCCAATGTTACATGAGCTGTGCCAATGGTGGTAGATCTGCCAATCGTGGTGAATGTGCTCAAAGTTGTCGAAAAAAATATTCTTTGGTTGATGAGGATGATAACGTTATTGCAAAAAATCTGTATCTTTTAAGTTTAAAAGATTTTAATGCTTCTAAACATATTAAAAAACTTATAGATATTGGTGTAAAGTCATTTAAAATAGAAGGCAGATTAAAGGATGAAAATTATGTAAAAAATGTTGTGGCATTTTATAGGCAAGAAATAGATAAATATGCATTAAAAACGTCTTCAGGTAAAGTTTTTTATGATTTTATACCTGATGTAAATAAAAGTTTTAATCGAGGATTTACCGATTATTTTTTAGAAGGCAGAAAGGAATGTTATAATTTTAATTCCCCTAAATCCCTGGGAGAAATACTTGGAAAAATAACAAAACTCGGTAAAGATTTTTTTGAAATCAATGCTGATATAAATTCTCAGGATGGCTTATGTTATTATATAAACGGTGTTCTTAGCGGTTGTTTAGTAAATAAAGTTGAAGGTAATAAAATTTATCCCAATAAAATGGATAATTTTACTGTCGGACAAGTAATTTATAGAAATTTTGATGCGAAATTTGAAAAACAGCTTGCTAATTCTAAAACCAAAAGACGTATTGGCGTAAAATTTTTATATAATGAACATGTTTTACACGCTATTGACGAAGACCAAAATGAAGTTGCAATGGAAATTATTTCATCAGAACAACCAAAAAATTTACAAAAGATGGAAGAAAATTTTATTACACAACTTCAAAAAACAGGTGAAAGTGATTTTTATGTAATATCAGTTGAAATTAAAGATGAATTACCATTTTTACCTATTTCAGAGATAAATAATTTGCGGAGAGAAATTCTTGAAAAATTAACGGAAGAACGTCTTAACAATTATGAATGTGATGTTCAATTGCCAATGCAATATAGTGAATATCCTAAGAAAAATTTAGATTATAGAGCAAATATTCATAATCATGAAGCAAAAAGTTTTTATGAAAATTGCGGTTGTAAAAATTGTGAAATGTCTTTTGAAAGTACAAAACCTAAAAATGTTCCGTTAATGCATACAAAACATTGTCTTAAGTATGCTTTTAATATTTGTAAATCTCCTAAGAAGCTGTATTTAGTAGACGAAAAAGGAAAAAAATATTTTTTGGATTTTGATTGTAAGAATTGTGAAATGATTATAACCTCATAATATTGACATGTATGTTTAAAACCTTAAATATAAGTCATACGAAAGTATGAGTTAAAAAAATATCAATTAATGTAAGATATTGATAAGAGGTATGTAAATGGGGTTGAATTTAAATAGTATATATCAGCGGCCATATTTTGTACAAGATAAACGTTATCGGATAAAAAAAGACGAAGATAACGCCAAAACCAATACTCAGGAACAAACCAGCCAAACCAATGAAAATACTAAAAGTAAAGGTTTACAATATGTAGAATATAACAATCAAACAACATCTCATCAACCTGTACCATATCCTAATGAAGTTGCAACGGCTTTGGCTCAACGCAACCCTAATATAAATATTGCTCAAATATTAAAAGATTTTAAAAATACCGCCATAGCGATTGGAACCCCAGAGGATTTAAAAGAAGAAGTCGGCGGATATCTTGCGTTAATAGAAAAACAAGTTACAAAAGAAACTCCAAACAGTAAACTTATAAAATCTAACCTCAAAAATGCTGCCTCTATTTTGGATAACTATATTTCAGCAACCCTTAATAAAGATTCAAAAGTTGTTGAAAATTGGGTTGATGCTTTATTTTTACAGCAAATAGATTTTAAATACGATGAAAATGACGTTAATCCTCAATTTTTAGTTAAATTCCCCGAAGAAACTCTAAACAGAAAAGACAAAATACAAGAAGAAACAAAAGAAACTAATCCACTAATTCCTCAGGATTCTGAACTTAAAAAATTATTTATCAAAGCAAAAAAAATGTCTTATGCAAATAAACCTAAAGAAGCCATAGAGGCATTTCAAACAGCACTGAATCGTGCAACAGAAATTGAGGATACTGAAACACAATCTAAAATATTTTTAGAAGTCGGCAAAATTTATGACGACTATGACTACCTTGCACAAGCTTTAAAAAGTTATAATAAATCAATTCAAAAAACAAAAGATTATAATATAAAAACCCGTGCACATTATTCAATGGCCGAAATATATAATGATGTTAACCAGGTAGATCCGGCTATTGATCATTATTTTAGTACAGTATCTTATGCCGGTGAAGTTGAAAATCTTGCAGTACAATCAACGTCTTTAACAAAAATAGCAAATATATATTCTGATATGTATGAAAAAGAAGCATTTAATTATTATGAAACAGCTGATTCAATAGCTGAGGAAACAGATAATGCCAAAATAAAGGGCTATGTTTCTGCCAGTCTTGGAGATGCATATGACAGATTTGGTGATTCTCCTGAGGCTTTAAAAGCATATTCTAAGGCTGTTAAAAATTATATTGATGCAGATTCGCCTCAAAAAGTTGCTAAATATTATTTAAATGCAGCAGAAATTATGCTTGATTATAAAAATGATTACAAAGCAAAAAGTTTACTGGAAAAAGCTGCTAAATATGCACAAAAAACAGAAGATGCAAATCTTTTAACAGAAATTCATAACACATTGTTAGGTATATTATAATAAGAATTGTGTTCCCAAAATAAGTCTGTGGCTGTTTTCTTCGTTTTGGTAGTCACAAAAAACATAGTTTAACAAAATTTTCATTCCTTGCCCTTTAACATAATAATTTATGCCGGCTGAATATTCCCTTCGTAAATCTCCTGATATATCACGATTAGGATCAAATTGATCAAATCTTCCAACTAATTGCACTTTAGGGGTGAGTTTATATCCTATTGTTGTATAAAACCCTTCAGCTTTATCTGTACTGAAAACTCTAGCATTATAACCATCTGCAATAGAATATTCGGCATTTATCATAAAATTTTTATAATTATATCCTATGTATGCACCGCCAACAGTATAATTTTCTTGCCGTTTTCCGGCATTTAATCCGCCGCCAACAACAAGTTTGCCATATTTACCATCAGTTTTTCCCAATGGTTTTAAATTTACCCATCCGGTAAACTCTGCCCCGGGAAAAAATTCTTTAAAAAATCTGTCTGAACTATTAATAGCTAAACTATAGTCAGCAAGTGAATAATTTCCTATTACACGTGCCCCAAAAGCACGAGTATTTGCAAATGTTCTAGCTATTTGAGATCTTAATACAAATGGTACATATGTTGTACTCATACCACCTTCAACACCTACCTGGTTACGAGAATTCCCAATCATTATTTCATGGTGAGGTATGCTTTCATTAACTATATATGCATCACTTATAAGATTTTGGAAAAATGACAAATCTTTTGTAGGAGTTAGTTTAAATTGCAATTTAAATTCAGTTTTAGATTCGGGAAGAAATTTCCCCATCATACCTACGTCAATTGATGTTATCTCATAATTAGTGTCATAATCGTCTTCTTGTAAAAAATTAAAAGACATATTACCCCTGTATTTTCCGTAAAATTGAATTCTATCAACAGGTCCTTTATCTAAATCTACGGTTAATACGTCTTTTAAAAGATAATTACTATAGTCAGTTCTTGTAACTTCTCCCTTTAACGATTTGTTTATTTTATTAAAAAGGGAACCCTCTTCTCTGTTTACAGGATCTCCAAGGATTTTAAACATATAAAAATTTTCTTCGGATGTATCAATTAAAAGATCTTTATTGTCAATCACACCATCATTATTCAAATCTCTTTTAGGAAGCTCTGTGTTTTCAGGAAGTTGAATTTCTTGTTCGATAACATTTTTTTCAGCAGAAAGATTCTCAACGGCAAACGTAGATCCTGAGGTAAATAGAAGGATTGTTATAATAATAATTCTAAAAATAATGTTCACAAATATTAATTATATCATAAACTTATTGTATTTAAAAATATTTTTATAGTATATTTTTATTATGACAAATGTAACAAGAAATAATAAATATACAAAAACCCATGCCCCAATTGTAGAAGCCCTAAAAAAAGCATATGAAAATCCCAGTTACCAATTTCATATTCCAGGGCATACAAAAGGAAACGGTACATTACCCGAATTCAAAAAACTTATTGGAAAAAAAGCTTTAGAAATTGATACTACCGATGAATTTGATAATTTAGGGACTTTACATCCGGCAACGGGACCTATAAAAGAAGCACAGGAACTTGCGGCCAAAGCTTTTGGTGCAAAGAAAACATTTTTCTTATTAAATGGTTCAACCGCTGGAAATCTTGCGTTAGCAATGGGGTTAACTAAAAAAGGACAAAAAATTATTACTAATAGAAATTGTCATCGTTCTGTTTTAACAGGTATGATAATTTCAGGAGCAGAGCCTTTGTGGCTTGTACCCGAAAGATTTGAAGAGTGGGGAATTTGGGGTAATGTTAATCCCGAACGTGTAGAAGAATTATTGAAAAATCATAAAGATGTATCAATGGTTTGGATTACAAACCCAACTTATGAAGGTGTTGTTAGTGATATAAAATCAATTTCCGTAATTTGTAAAAAATATAATGTTCCATTAATCGTCGACGAAGCACATGCTTGTTTATGGAATTTTAACGAGCATTTACCAACATCTGCTTTGAAATTAGGTGCAGATGCAGTGGTTCATTCTTTGCATAAAACAGGCGGCAGTATGAGTCAAAGTTCCATGTTGCATATTAGTGAAAATTCTATTTTAGACGTTGACAGCATTGAAAAAGCTTTAAAACTTATGCATACAACAAGTCCATCTTTGATTCTTTTGGCCAGCCTTGACGCTGCAAGAGCTAATCTTGAAAGCTCTCGTGGACAAAAATTACTTAAAAGAGCTATCGCAAATGCTAAGTATTTAAGAAGTGAAATTGATAAATTAGAACATATACATCAGCTTAAACCTGATTTTGGTTATAAAACTGATGTTACAAAAGTATTTATAAAAGCAGACGGACTTTCCGGTAAACGTCTGGAATCTATTCTAGAAATAGATTTTAACATTGAAGTTGAAAGTGCATCTGATGCAGGATTATTGTTATTATCAAATATTGGTAATAAACGTTCTGATATTCAATATTTAGTTGATTGTTTGAAAAAAATTGATAATACAAACTATTCTGATATTTGCTATCTCGAAAATAAAAAACATATGCCTATGCTTACACCAATAATAAAAATGAGGCTTAGAGATGCTTTTTATTCCCCAAAAGAAACCATACCTAAATCACAGGCTGTTGGCAGAATTGCTGCTGAAATAATTGCGGAATGCCCTCCTGGTATTGCGGTTTTACTTCCCGGTGAATTGATAACCGAAAATCACATGCCTTATTTGACAGATTATGATTTTATTGAAGTGATTAAATAACGTATTGTTAAGTTTTGTAAAATAAATAAATGAATTTTAGTTTTTTTATTAAAGAAAATTAAAAACATACCGTTAAATACCATGTGAGATAAGGAGTCATGTGATGGCAATTGAATTTAACGGTAAAGGAAAAGTAAACAATTTTAGAATAGGCAAAGAAATGCCTAAAGATGTGCAGAAGGAAGAAAAGGTAGCAGAACAAACACAAGTTGTTGACAATAAGTTTGTAAAAGATTTAGGAGAAGACTTATTGACGTCAACAGCCGCAAGTGCTTATGGTATTAATTTTACAAAAACAGCAGGTACAAAAATCGATAAAGATTTTTGGGGCGATGCCATTAAAGGTTTAAATTTAAAAGATATAGCTGTTTCAGATAATACAATAAACGATATTGCAGAATTGGACAATGCTTTTTTAATGTTTGATATGGAAAGAAAAATGGCCTCTTCTCCTTTTATAAAAGCATTAAATGAAGAATTTGGAATTTCATAATGACTTATAAATATTTACCTCACAAATTTTAAAGGCTGACGATAGTCAGTCTTTTTTATTGATTAAAAGTCAAATACCCAAAAATTATTTAAAAATGATAGAAAACGTGTTTTGCAACAGATTGACAAAATTTTCAGTTCTTTATCGGATTAATGAAAATATAAATAAAAAGCCCTTAAATGGGCTTTTTATTATGATTCTACATATTCTCTTAAGCGTTTAGATCTGTTCGGATGGCGAAGTTTTCTCAAAGCTTTTGCCTCAATCTGTCTGATACGTTCACGGGTAACGCCGAATAGTTGGCCTACTTCTTCAAGAGTTCTTTGACGTCCGTCATCCATACCGAAACGCAATCTCAAAACGTCACGTTCTCTCGGTGAGAGTGTACATAAGACTTCTGCAAGGTCTTCTCTCAAAAGTTCGGATGCAACAGTTTTAATAGGGGCATCTGCTTCTTTATCTTCAATAAAATCGCCTAAGCGTGAATCTTCTTCTTTACCAATAGGAGTTTCTAAAGATAAAGGTTCTTGAGCAATTTTAATAATTTCACGAAGTTTTGGAATAGAAACATTCATTTCTAAAGCCAATTCATCTTCGGTTGGTTTTCTTGAAAGTTCCTGAGCCAAACGACGGGTAACTTTTTTCAACTTGTTAATTGTTTCAACCATGTGAACAGGAATACGAATGGTTCTTGCCTGATCTGCAATAGCACGGGTTATTGCCTGTCTTATCCACCAAGTTGCATATGTTGAAAATTTAAAACCTCGTTCATGGTCAAATTTTTCGGCTGCACGGATTAATCCAAGATTTCCTTCCTGAATTAAGTCTAAGAATAGCATTCCACGACCTACATATTTTTTTGCAATGCTAACCACTAAACGTAAATTAGCTTGTACAAGCTTTCTTTTTGCAACGGCTCCAGGTGTACCGCCTTGAAGAATCTTTCTTGCAAGTTCAATTTCTTCTTTTGCAGATAAGAGTTTTATTCTTCCGATTTCTCTTAAATATAGTCTTACAGGATCATCAACAGCAATACCTTTAGGCATTTCTAAATCAGCTTCTTCTGTTTCGTCATCAGACATCATATAAATATCGTCCATGTTCATTTTGTTGCCGATTTTAGCAGTTACGATATCTTCAATATTGTCTGTGCTGATATCCATATTCATGAAATTAACACTATCATTTTCGGGTTCTAAAACAGTTTCCTCATCTATATCTTGTAAATCCAGTGAATCTTCATCCATAACACTTACTATTGAGGAGTTTGGTTGTCTTTTTTTACTCATTAATGTTTCTCCGATTTTATTTTATCTCTTAATTGCATTTGAATTTTTAGGGCTTCTGTATCATCGTTGTTAACGTTTTTATATAAACTTTGAATTTTTTCTTTTTCTTTTTCCCGTTGACATTGTTTTATTTTATTAATATTTTCTTTTATAACATTTTCAAAATCTTTTTGATTTAAATTTTTGTAGCATTCTGAAATGTCGATTAATTCGGTTATAATTGTCTGTATCTCAGGGTTTTGTATAAATTCAGTATATAAATGTTCGATCAATTCTTTTACATTATTTACGGTACATGTTAATTTGTCAATTGTAGATTTTACAATTATTAACGTTTTATTTTCAAATGCTGTATCGCCTATTATACTCTTGATTTGATCAAAATTTAACGGGCTGTCGGGTACTAAAAAAATGCTCAATAAATTTTTTTGCGTTTTTTCTAAAATTGACGAATTTTTTGTTACATTTTTAACAAAATGTTCTGAAACAGATTTATTATCAAAAGAAGAATTTACTTCTTTTTCCAGAATTTTTCCGTCAATATTTAGAGATTGAGCAACCATTTCTATGTATTCCGAACGGACAATTTTGTTCCCGATTTCCCGTAAAACAGGGACAATTTGCTTAACAAATCTAGCTTTTTCAACAGGAGTTTTGTATTCGTCTTTGTGTTTTAATATGTTATTAAGTTGAAAATCTATCAATAGAGGGGCATGTTTTATAAAAGCTTTATAGCTTTCGGCACCTACTGTGCGGATAAATTCATCCGGATCTTTACCTTCAGGCGGAGAAATTACTCTAATTTCACAGGCATATTTGTCATCTGATGTAGAAATATAGCTTTCGTCAAAAAGTTTTATATTGCCTATGCCTTCAAATACTTCTTTTATGATTTCAGCACCTCGGTCTGTAGCTTTTTGTCCGGCTGAATCGGTGTCAAATGAAAGATAAATTTTTCTTGATTTGGTATATCTTGATAACAATTTTACGTGATCCTGTGTTAAAGATGTGCCGCAAGCGGCTACACAGTTTTCTATTCCATGTGCTTGTGCTGATATTACATCAAAATAACCTTCCATTAAAATGACGCTATCCTCTTCTTTTATCGCCTCTTTGGCATTATAAAGCCCATATAAAAGTTTACTTTTATTATATATAAGTGAATCAGATGAGTTTAAATATTTAGGTGATTGACCTTCTTCTATTGCACGGGCACCAAATGCGACAAAATCACCGAATTCATTTTGTATAGGGATTATGACTCTATTTCGGAAACGATCGATAAACCTGGTTTCTTTACCTGGAATTATAATACCGGCTTTTTCTAAAATATCGTCTTTAAAGTCTTTTTTTAATTCATCATACAAAGCAGTATAACTTTTGGGAGCAAGACCCAAATGAAATTTTTTAATTATATCTTTTGTAATTCCACGTTTAGATAAATAATTTAATACTTGTTCTGTGGTTTTATCAGATGATTTTAACAATTGATTATTATAAAAATCAACAGCACGTGATGTAGCGTTTATCATTTGTTCTTTGATATCTTTTGAGGCTTCACCGTGGCGAAAATTTTTTGGGAGTTCAAGACCATATTCTTGTGCCAAATCTCTTATTAAATCCATAAATTCAATATTTTTGGTTTTCATAATAAAAGAAAGAGCATCACCGCCGGCACCGCAGCCAAAACATTTATATATACCTAGCTGTGGATTTACAGAAAATGACGGCGTTTTTTCTTTATGAAAAGGACATAAGCCCCAATAGTGATTTCCGGATTTTTTTAATACAACTTGTTCTGATACTACATCAACTATATCCAGGCGGTCTTTTATTTGTGATATTAATTCTTCAAGAGTATCTGCCATACTTACATTTTAACATTAATAAATTTTTTGAGCAAAAAATTAGCCACATGGCTAATATCTTTTTGCTTAACTTATCTGCTAATATTTATTAAAACGGAGTTTAATTTGGAAATAAATTCATTAAATCAACAAAAAGAAGTTTTTGACAAAGAATCTTTACTTGCAATGGTTTCTCACGATTTAAAAAATCCTGTAAATTCAGGTATGTTAGCTATTAAATTGTTACAGAATCCTGATTTATCACCGCTTAATAATTTTCAGCAGGACATTTTAGTAAATATGATGCAAACCTTTCAGTATATGCAGAATTTAATTGAAAATGTGTTAGATAGATATAAATTTGTCAACGAAGCTTATACTATTCACAAAATGCCTTCTGATTTTGTAACTTTGGTTAATTTTGTTATCGAAGCATCAAAATATACTCTTTTAGATAAAGAGCAGAAGATAGTTTTTTTAAATGAAATAAAAGATGCTTATGCTGAATTAGATAAATTAGAAATTATGCGAGCTGTAAATAATCTTATAAGCAATTCTTCTATATATTCACCAAGAAATTCAAAAATTATTATAAAATTATATGATAATACGGATTGTGTTGGCTTATCTATAGAAAATTTA
Source organism: Candidatus Gastranaerophilales bacterium (assembly GCA_944323365.1). GTDB lineage: Bacteria > Cyanobacteriota > Vampirovibrionia > Gastranaerophilales > Gastranaerophilaceae > SIG32. The sequence goes on along the minus strand of CALUSG010000044.1, from coordinate 32,341 downwards.
GGATGTTCATTTAAATTGGATAATCCTAATGAAATTTTTGAAAAATTTGTTTCAAAGGATGTCAATAGTAAATCTGTTGCATCAGGTTTAGGTTTATATATTGTAAAACAAATAATTGAAGCTCATGGCGGTAATGTTATTGTTAAAGCTGAAATAAATAAATTTACACGTTTTGAATTGACAATACCTAGAAAATAATTCATTTACATTATTAAAATTTATAACTTAAGTTATATAATAATTATTATGCAGATTATATCTGAGTATTTGGAATATTTAGAAATAGAAAAAGGTCTTTCTAAAAACACAATTGAGGCATATAGAAATGATCTGAGTGATTTTATTGGTTATTTAAATACAGACTTATCTTTGACGACAAGGAGTCAAATAAATTTATATATAAGAAAACTTCATGAAGAGAATTATTCTCCGACAAGTATTATGAGAAAAATAGCGTCATTACGGGGATTTTTTAAATGGCAATGTTTAAATGGTTACATAAGTAATGATCCGACTTTAACTCTTGAACAGCCGAAAGTACCTAAAAAATTACCTAAAGTTATGACGGTTAGCGAAATTGAAACTATTTTAAACCAGGATTTATCTAAAACAAATAGAGTGATTTTAGAATTATTGTATGGATGCGGGCTTAGGGTTTCAGAGCTGGTTAATTTAAAAGTTAATGATTGTGATTTAGGTGCAAAATATCTTCAATGTTATGGAAAAGGTTCAAAGGAAAGAATTGTTCCTATGGGTTCAAAAGCAATAAAATCAATTAAAAATTATTTGCCGGTAAGAGAATATTTAATACAAAAATTTAAACTTGATACAAAAAAACTTTTAATACATGATCATGGCCGTGAAATGACACGTCAGGATGTTTATAATTTTATTCATGAACAAGGTAAAAAAATTCATAAAGCAATTTCGCCGCATACTTTAAGGCATACGTTTGCGACTCATTTAATTGAAAATGGAGCAGATTTACGTGTTGTACAAGAACTTTTAGGCCATAGCAACGTTTCTACAACACAGCTTTATACTCATATTAGCAAGAAGCGTTTAAAAGAAGTATATTTTTCTATTAATAAATAAATTATTATTTTGTCGAATGTTCTCTTGACGGTAAATTGTTACAATATTTACAGAAAGGAGATCTGTATGTTTTTTAATGTTTTAAAAGCCAAAGATATTATAGAATTAGATGAATTAAAATTTAAACGAGAAGTTTTAATGGAAAACAATGATAGAAATTTGTCCATTATTGCTATTAAAAAAGACGAAATCATAGATACTCATACATCTGCTGCGGATGCAGCTGTCTATGTAATTGATGGTGAGATTGAATTACATTTTGATGCTGAAAAATTTAAGGTCGAAAAAGGCGAAATTTTAATGTTCAAAAAAGATATGCAACATAAGGTAATTGCATTAAAAGACAGTAAATTTCTATTAATAAAAATTTAAACCGGCTCTATTGCCGGTTTTTTATTGTTGACAAGGACACTCTTGTTGTTTACATAAATACAAATCATCACAAAGAATTAAGGTGATAGCTTCTCCTTGTTTAGCGTGATATTTTAGACCGGGAGTAATTAAGCCGGTTATTAAACCTACTGTTGTACCTACAGGTATACCTATTGCATATCCTACACCAAGCCTGGCTGGATTTGGAATGAAGGCAAAACCAGTACCTGCTCCGGCACCTACTATTCCAAGGCCCAATGTATAAGCAAATAGTTTGCCTGTTGTATGCCAAGGTCCTTCTTTTAATGATCCGTCTTTTGTGCATGGTTTAGCTGACATTTTAAATGTGCTTCCATCAGGTAATACAAGACATTCAAAATTTAAATATACTCTTGCATTTTTGTTTGGAACTCTTTGTTTTTCTATTTTGATGATTGTTCCGACAACTTTTGAACATGCAGGTATTAGTAAAGTGCCTTCTTTTGTGTAAATTGCCTGAGGAATATCAAAATTAACTCGTTCTCCTGCTTTTGCACATTCAGATAGAAATTTACATTCAAATTCAACTTTAAATGCATTACCTTTACAAATTATATTGTGCAGATTTGTGATGGTAACGTTATCTGTTTGAGCTCCTTTTTCATAAAACATATGTTCATAGCCCAAGACCTGTTCTTCTGCTATTGCAGATGTGCCAAAGATAATTAACATTAAAATTGTAAAAAATTTTTTCATAAATATAGATTCTTATAATCTTACTTAAAATACTATAGCCAGGTTAACTATTTATTTGATGTTATGTATTTTTTGTATTACTATTAAATATGTATGTTCTTAAATTTTTACGAAAAAGTAACTATTTTAAATGATTTTTTATTCGGATGGTTTGACAATTTTATTAATAGTTTTTCTATGCCGGCATGGGTTAGCGATGCAGTAATAGATAGCTTTCATACATTGCCTTTTTTGTTTTTGGCATTTTTATTTATTGAATTTTTTGAATATTTTTATGCAAACAAAATTAATAGTTTTATGAAAAAATCAGGTAAAGCCGGACCTTTAATAGGAAGTCTAGCCGCTGTTATACCGCAGTGTGGGTTTTCTATTATTGCAAGCAGTTTGTATACAAAAAAACTTATTACCCGTGGCACATTAATTGCAATTTATTTAGCGACATCAGATGAGGCTGTTCCTGTTTTACTTTCATATCCTGAAAAAATTCATTTAGTTTTGCCTGTAATAATTGCTAAATTAATTATTGCCATTACAGCGGGCTATATTATTGATTTAATTTTTAAATCTAATGTAATTAGTGATATACAAGAGTCATCGCATGAACAGGGTTGCTGCAGACATGATATTTTAGCTTCTGATAAAATTAATCTTTGGCTGCATCCTCTAAAGCATACAATTAATGTTTTTTTGTTTATTTTAGTTATTACTTTATTTTTGAACTTTTTTATTAATGATAATGAGTTAATAAATCTTTTTAGCAGTAATAATTTAGGTTTTAAAATAGCAGAGCCCGTCATTACCGGAATTATTGGATTAATACCTAATTGTGCCGTTTCTATAGCGTTAACTATGTTATTGATTAAAGGTACTATTAGTTTTGGTGCCGCTATTGCCGGCTTATGTTCAAATGCGGGACTAGGACTTTTGGTATTATTAAGGAAAAACGAAAACATCAAGGACTCTGTGTTCTTAATAACGTTATTAGTTATTATAAGTATATTAAGCGGTTTAATTTTACAATTAGTCAGGGTATAAAGCTATTTTTAAACAATTTTTTTGAGCAAATTCTTTGTATGCATCTTCAATTTTGCTTAGAGGAAACTTTTTTGAGATGAGAAAATTAGTAGAAATTTTCTTTTCAGAAATTAATTTAATTAGTTCGTCACAGTGTATTGCGTCAACACCACCTGTTTTGAATGTAAGATTTTTGCCATACATTTTTGGTAAAGGCAATATTTGGTCGTCTTCGTACATTGCAACAACACCTATAACACTGTTAGCTCTTGCTATTTTCCAGCTTAATTCAAAGGAGTCTTTTGTTCCTGCACATTCAATAACTCCATCTACACCATGATTATTTGTTATTTGTTTTATTTCTTTTTCAATATCGCTTAATTCAGGATTGAAAATATAGTTTGCCAAACCTTCCTTCTTTGCAGTTTCAAGCCGTGAATTATCAATATCTATTGCTATAATACATTTTGCTCCTAGATATTTTGCACATATCATTGCACAAAGTCCTACAGGCCCTGAGCCTATTATTGCGATAGTATCATTTTTTTGTATATTGAGCATTTCTGCTCCAAAATATCCGCTTGAAAGAATATCTCCCACAAATAAAGCATCTTCATATGATACGTTATTTGGCAGTAAATTCAAACCTTTATCCGCATATGGCACTCTTATATATTCAGCATGACAACCGTCAATTTTGCAACCTAATTCCCAGCCGCCATTTTCGCAATTGTTTATAAAACCTTTTTGACAATAAAAACATTCTCCGCAAAATGTTTCACAGTTAGCAGCAACCCTGTCACCAATTTTAAGACCTCTGACTTTTTTACCTGTTTTTACTATTTCTCCTACAAATTCATGACCTAATATAGTTTCAGGTTTTGCCTGCGGCACAAAACCATTTATTATGTGCAAATCACTTGTACAGATTGTTGATAATTGTACTTTGACTATTGCATCTTGTTCATCCTGTATTTCGGGAATGTCTTTGTTTATTAACTCTATAGAACCATTTGAATGCCAAATTAATGATTTCATTTGTTTTTCTCCTCAATAAGTATAACATAAAATTGCTCTTTTTATTAATTATTTAGCTTTAGAAAAAGTTTATAATGCTAAAGAAAGGAGAAAATTATGCAAGACGATAACAAAAAAACAATGAAAGAAAAAATAGATGATACTTCCGAAAAAATTAAAGAAAAGGCAAAAGACGTTAAAGACGACGTCAAACGTGGTCTAGATGAGGCTAAAGTAAAAGCTCATCTAGCAAAAGAGGATATTAAAGATAAAGCGGAAAAAGTTAAGGAAAAATTTGATGAAAAAATAGCTGAAGAAAAAGCTAAACATAAAAAAACTGCTTAAAGAGCCTACGGGCTCTTTTTATTGTATAATGTGTTTATGAACTTTTGGAATAAAAATAATATAGAAGAAGCATTAGGAAGCTGTAAATTTTATAATTTTCCTGAGAATTTTTGTGCGAGTGGTTTTCGAATATGGCATGATAATCTTAATGACGGAGATATAGTTTTTCTTCGAGGCACAAATGAACCTAAAGGAGCCTTAGTGAAAAATCTTTTGCCGTATTGGGATAAAATTTCAGCTTTTATGTGTACAAATTATGAAAATTTTAAAGATTTAGATAAGCCTATAATTGAAGTAAAAGATTTTACAAAAGCTTTATTTGCTTTGGGAAGATATATAAGAAGAAAATATAGCGGTACAGTTATAACAATAACCGGCAGTGCAGGGAAATCTACAACTACACGAATGATTTATGATGTGCTGAAAGAATATGGTGCAGATGCAAATTTAAATTTGGCAAATACTCTTATTGCAATATGTTGGAATATGACAACTTTTGATATAAATAAAAAGTACTGGGTAATAGAATCTTCAATAGGAAATGGATATGTATCCTCTCCACATATAGCAATTGTCACAAATTTAGCACCGGTTCATTTAAAGGAAGGTCAGACACTTGAGGTTATGGCACGTGCAAAAAGCAGGATTTTTTCAACAATGAAACCCGGTGATTGTGCCGTATTAAACAGAGAAATGGAATGCTATGAAATTTTTGAAAATGCAGCGATGGAAAGACATTTAAAAATTATTACAGTCGGTGAACGAGATGGGGTAGATATTAAAATTATCCCGGATGAATCAGCTTTTTGTGTTGCCAATAAAAAATTTGTATACAGCAAAGTTTCAAAACATATACTTTATGATATAGGTTTAGTTTTGGGTGTTGCATTAGAGTTAAATTTGTCTTTTGATAAAGTTTTAAAAGAGCTTGCAGAATTCAAATGTTTACAGGGGCGTGGTGAGTATTTACAACTAACAGTTGAGGGTAAACATATTACATTAACAGATGAATCATACAATGCAAACCCTCTTTCAATGAAAACAACTATTGAAGCCTTTGGCAAAAATTTTACTTCTCAAAAAGTTATGTTCTTGGGTGATATGGCTGAATGTGGTGATAAATCTAAAGAGTATCATTTATCTATAATAAAATTAATAAAAAACGCTTCTCCTTCAAAAGTTATTTTATGTGGCCAAGAAATACAATGTGTATATGATGTTTTGAAAGATATGATGGAATGTTATTATTTTGATGATATCAATAAATTATTAGAGGAATATACGAAATTTATTCAAGATAATGATAATATATTTATAAAAGCCTCTCATTCGACGGGGTTATATAAACTGGTGAATAAATTAAAAAAGTCAAATTGATTTTTGTAAAATGATTTGATAAAATTGCGTTATGGAAGGTTTATCATTACAATTTTTATATTTGGGAGCTGTTGTTGGAGGTTCTATCCTATTTGGATGGTTTATTTCACGAGATGCCAAAAACTTTACCGGCTCGCAAAACAGTTTATCCAAAATTCATAATTCCATCATATATGCATTATCATACATAAATGAAAATATGTTAGAAAATGGGCGTTTTATATACATAAGGAATTTAAAAAGTAAATATAAAATTAATAAAAATACTTATAATACAACAAATCATGCCCGCATGTTATATTCAATGTATCTTTGCGAAAGGGAATTAAATATAACTGGTTTAGCGGAAAAAAGACGTATTTCAGCGAAATATTTTGTTGATAAATATGTAAAACCAATGGGTTTTGGGAGATATGCAGTAATATCAAATCCTGAAGAAGAGAATATAAAATGTGAAAAAGCGAAATTGTCCGCTACGGCTATGGCTCTTGTAGCGTTTTCGGATTTACGGGCAGAAGGAGTTATTCCTGACGAAATTTTTCAAGGCATGGGACAATTTTTATTATTTATGCAAATGAAAAACGGACAATTTTACAACTGTTATGATACGGCAAATGAGGGAATTGGCGTTGATAATTTAAATCTTAATTATACAGGAGATGCACCATTTGGACTTTTATATTTATATGAATTTGATCCTAAGAAAAAATGGTTAAACGGAGCTAAAAAAGGATTGTTATTTTTAGCTAATCTAAGAAAAAATCTTAAAGAAGTACAGTTTGATTACTGTTCAATGCTTGCGACAGAAAAACTTTTTAGTATACCGGATAATGGCTTGACGGATGAAGAGAAAGAATTATTAAAACAGCATTTAATAAAGATGGTAGAGCAGGTTATTCCAAAACAAATAGTCAATAAAGATGAACAATATTATGGAGCTTTGGTAGATAATATAAAACCATTAAGCATAGCCTGTATAGTTGAAGGTTTAATTGCCACATATAATTGCGTAGACGATGATTTGTTAAAAATGCGAATAATGAAGTCAATAAATACAGGTATAAAATTTTTACGTTTAGTACAAATTCAAAAGGGTCCGTTAAAAGGTGGTTTTCCAAATTCTGCTGATTGGAAAGAGCTTGGTGTTCCTAAAGCGGCTTCTCTTGTTAGAATGGATACAGTTCAACACGCACTGGCTGCTTGTGTAAAATTTCAAAATATGTTTATGACATAATTTGATTTCTGCCGTTTTGTTTTGCTTTATATAAAGCTTTATCTGCTTGTTCAAAAAGTGCATGAACGGATTGGCATTCATCGTTAACTTCTGCAACACCTATACTTATAGATATATTTTTTATACTTTTCCCTTCATAAACAAAGTTATATTTTTCAATATTTTGTCTTAATCTTTCTAATGGAATAATAGCATTTTCAATAGAGGTTTCTGTAATAATTACAGTAAATTCTTCGCCCCCATATCTGAAAACTAAGTCTGTTTTTCTAAAGGTTTCAAGAATAAGATTTGCAATGGTTTTTAATATAAAATCTCCACAGCTATGCCCGTATGTGTCATTAATTGTTTTAAAAAAGTCAATATCAATAATTGCAAAGCTTAAATCACTTTTATATCTTTTGGCCCGTAAAAATTCACGTTCCAAATTATCTTCAAAATGTCTTCTGTTGTATAAACCTGTTAGGGGGTCTGTGACGGACATGTAGCGTGTTTGTGAATACATAAAGTTAATTTTATGTATTACATCAAGCTTGTTTGCTTCAGGAATATCAAAATTTAAGATGATATCTTCAATATTTTTTTGGATTTCATCCAAAACTGAAGGTGGAAAATCAAAATTTGCTCCCAAAGATTTTTTACGTCTTTCTTCCATAGTCAAAAAGATTATATCATGAAATTGATACATAATGTTTTTTTGTTAAAATATAATTATATGAAATTAACTGCAAAAGAAATGCTGGATAAATTTTCTGTCGGAGTTTCACATCCATATGAAGTTAGAAGACTTTCAATGATGATTTTTGATGGTGTCAATGAAACCTTAAAAGAAATGTCAAATCGTGAGCGAGAACTTTTAGAAAATGCTGCACTATTACATGATATAGGTTATTTTATAGATTCTAAAAGTCATCATAAACATAGTCAAAAATTAATTTTAGATAATGGTTTAGATAAATTTGAAAAACGAGAAATTGAATTAATTTCATGCATATGTAGATACCATCGAGGAAGTTTACCGGATAAACGTGAACACGTAGTATATTGTGATTTTAATAAAAAAGAAAGAAAATTAGTAAAACGTCTAGCGGGTATATTAAAGATTGCAGACGGTTTAGATAGAGCTCATGTAAATTTAATTAAAAAAATAAGAATAAATTATGATCAACTAAATAACATTACAGAATTTTACTTAACTCCGAATAACAATGAATATATTCCCGACATAACTTATGGGATAAGAAAAAAAGATTTATTTGAAATAGGGTTTAAAACACAGGTAGTATTTAAATTTGAGGCTTGAAACGTATTGTAAATTTTTTGTTACAATTCGCATAAAATTGTAACATTTCGTTAAGAAAAATACTTTATATATATAGGGAAAAACAAAGGGGACAAAAAAATGAGTTTCGATGTAAACGTTTTGAGTTCAAAGCCGGTAATCAAGGCCGCAGCGAATATGCAGAACGATGGCGGTGCGGGAAACTTGGGCTATATGAGTCAAGGCAGAAAAGAGCAAGAAGAAAAAGAAATAAATATTTTTGCTCAAAAACCTGAAATTGATACGTTTACAATGAGCGGTAATTACGATTTTGAAGTAGATGAGAATTTTGATATAAAAGAATGGTTGAAGGACATTCTTTTAAAAATAAAAAAATTGATATGGAAAAAACAAACGGAATGAAAGTTTGTTATTGCAAGTCGCCTGTTTCATAATCGCAATTTGATTTAACCGGCATGGCAAAAGGTCTCATTTTAGGGTTAGATTTGTAATAATCTTTTTGTTTTTTGCGATCTTTAACGGCTTTATGTTCAAGTTTTTGAATCATTCTTAACTTTGCACGCTGCTGACGATCTAGTACTTTAACAAACTCTTCATTTTCTTCATCGATAATTTTTTTAATTTCATCTTTAATACATTCAATTTGTTCTTGTTGGGCTTTAATTTCTTTTTTGTCAGCATTTTGAGCTTCAAGAGATGTAAGTTTACAGTTCTCATTATATAGGCTTCTAAATTTTTCTTCTAAAATCATAGAATTTTTTCTAATGATATCAATTCTGCATCTCATTTGATCTTCAGTCAATCCAAGAGCGTTAGAAATCGCTGAGCGTTCTTTTTTAATTTGTTCTGCGAAACTTCTATAGGATTGTAAATTATTAAAGCAAGAAGGTTCGGAATTACATAGCGAATTATCTGTAGAGTAATTAGTTTCAGAGGTAATGCATTGAGAATCTTCCGCAAAAGAAATTGACGATAAAGATAAACTTAAACAAATAGCAAAAATAAATAAAAAATTCTTTTTCATAAGTACTCCTTTAGAATAATTATTTCATAATGAGGGAGAAAATACAACTTGTAAAAATTTTATAGTAATATAAAAATATGCAAGAGATTAGTATGAGAAGTTACGCATATTTAGGAGATGCTGTTTGGGAGCTGCATATAAGAGAGCAAACGGTATGGTCTATACACAATGCTAAAACTCTTCACAAAGTAACTACGGATCATGTAAAAGCCTCATATCAGGCGGAATTATTGCGATTAATGGAGAAAGATTTAACAGAGGAAGAACAAGAAATTGCCCGTCGAGGAAGGAATCTAGAAGTTCCGATATCAAGAAGATCAAATCAATCGGAATATAGACAGGCAACAGCATTTGAAACATTGATAGGTTGGTGGTATATAAATAATAAGGAACGTTTGGAATATATATATAACCAATATGGTAAAATTTGAAACAAGGTACTTTACAAAAAAAATTCATCATGTAGAATAAGAATTAAGCAAAGAATTTAACTTAATAAATAAGATAAATTCGGGGGTTTAGCTCAGCTGGTAGAGCACCTGCTTTGCACGCAGGGGGTCAGGAGTTCGAATCTCCTAACCTCCAAAATAAAAAAGACGATAACTTCGGTTATTGTCTTTTTTATTTTATGTGGGTAGGATTTGATGAGAGACTCCCAAAAATACGTTAGTATTTTTTCAAGTTCCAATTGGCGTTTCAGTTGATTGATTTTTTGAAAGTAATGTAAATTACCCACATGTTTAGTGGATAGAATTTTATCATAGACAAATAAAATCTAGTCTTTGTTCGCAAACATTCTAGCTATGTTGTTTAGATAGTATTAATTATTAATAACAGTTACCATCTAAATAGCGTATTGCATTTAAAAAGAGATGTTGTAAAATTATCTTAAGTAATGTTAAATTTGTGTTTAATTTTAACAAAAACTTTGTGTCACATGGTTTTAAATAAAATGTAGGTGGAAATCGGTATTGGAAAAAAATATAAAAGATTCTAAAAAACAGACTTCTAAAAAGTCTTTAAATTCCGCCTCTGTTTCTAGCAGAGCAACAAATCCTCTTGCTGAAAAAACGGGTGATATTGTTGCTAAAATTAATAATTTTAATGCATTTAGAACAACGAATCGTCTATTTTCAGGCGGGATGACGTCACCTATTTCCACATCTCATAAAGTCGTTGATTACTCTGAGCTTTTACAGGAATTAAATCAAAATTTTAAAGATGCAGAGGGGCTTAATGATTTATTCAGTAAGGTAAATAATACTTTTAAAGAAAAAATGGACAGTAATTTTACGGCCTTTGCTATTTTTCATGAACAGTCAAAATGTCTTAATTTAAAATTATATACAAAACGTGGTGAAACATATTCGTCTAAAATTTTATTATCTGACGACACTAACTCTGTTGTAGAGGCTTTTAAAACTGTTAGCTGTGTGTCAAAAAATGACGTTAAGTTTTTAAATATTCCATATATGCAAAATTCAGCTGCATTTATGATTCCAATGGTTTCTAAAAATCAATGCATAGGAGTCTTTATTTTAGGAAAAGAAAATACGGATTTAAATGTCGGATTATTGGAATTTTTTGCCAATCACTTGGCAATGTATATGCATAATGCAGAATTATTGACAAAAACTAATAAATATGCAAATACTGATACTTTAACCTCTTTATACAATCATAGAGGATTCCAAGAAATTCTTTCTGCACAAATTCAAAAGGCCGAAGAAAATAAAACACATTTATCTATTGTAATGCTTGATGTTAACAACATTTCTAAAATAAATAGGGAACTCGGACATGCCAAGGGTGATGAAGTAATAAAACTTGTTGCTGAAAAAGTTAAACAAAATATTAGACCATCTGATAGTGCAGGTCGTTACGGTGGTGATGAAATAGCAATAATAATGCCTAATACAGATACAGCTGAAGCAAAATATTTAGCGGAATATATAACGTACTGTCTTTCTTGTTGTTTTGTTGATGATGTAGGCCCTGTAAAAGTATCAGTAGGAATTTCTACATATCCGGAATGTACAAAGGATCAGGAAAAACTTTTGATTTTAGCAGAGCAAGCTATGTATATATCTCAGGCAAAGGGTTATAAAGAAGGTATGTCTGCAATAATTAGTTCTTCGGATTACAATTTTTGGGATGATGTTGCATTGAATTCATTTGCTGAAATTTTAGCGAAACGTCATGCTCAAATTGGAATTAATTTTGAAGAAGAATTACTACACAAGTTTAACAATGAACAAATAAAATCTCAAAATCATTTGATGGAGATGGCAACATCATTAGCAGGGGCAATAGATGCTAAAGATCCATATACCAAAGACCATTCTACCTCTGTTTCAAGGTATGCAGAGGCATTAGCCCGGGCTATTAATTTACCTGAAGAAGAAGTCGAAAGAATTAAGCTTGGGGCATTATTACATGATGTCGGCAAAATAGGTATTCCCGAAAGTGTGTTGAAAAAGCCTGATAAACTGCTTGATGATGAGTGGGAAATAATGAAACAACATCCGACAATTGGTGCGGAAAAAGTACTTGAGCCTAATGAAGCACTAAGAGATTTAATACCTATTGTTAAATACCACCATGAAAGAATAGATGGTAAAGGTTATCCGGAACAGTTAAAAGGTGAAGGTATTCCGCTTGCGGCAAGAATTGTTTCTGTTGCCGATGCTTATCACGCATTAATTAGTGACAGACCTTATCGTAAGGGTATGCCTGTTGAAAAAGCTTGTGAAATATTGAAATTAGGTGCTGGAACTCAATGGGATGCTGATTTGGTTAGACATTTTATATCAATAGCTCCATCACTTTCAACAAGTGTTTAGGCTATATCTTCAACGGTGAGTTGTACTTTACCGGCCTCAGGGTTCATGACTTCAATTACAATTTTATTTTTGCCTTCAACAACACAGTCTTTACCCTGCATAACGAGTGTTCCTTCCTGGTTTAATCTGAAAGCTACCGGATTTGCTTCTGATACACTGTCTCCGGCAAGTTCTTGACCGGCAGTAATAAATTTAACATCTTTTGGTTCAAATACTATTTCATTAATTTTTACATAATTAAAGCCGCTTATAAAACCTGGTCCCAATACATTTTTTAAATCTAAACTTGCTCCATTTTCAATTTTTTTTAAAGAACCTTTTTTGTAAACTCGTCTGATTAAAAATTCGGGAACAACAACCATCTCAAATACCTCTTTTCTTAGACTATTCTTAACAATGATGCTATTACTTAAATAACTGGTACATTTTTTGTGTACCTATTTGTATTATAACATTTTTCATGTCAGATTTAAAGCCCCATGGGGATTTTATATTTCTATCTTTTTCCCAAATGATTATTTCCAGGGTATTATGCGGTTTTAAAAATTCGTTTATGAGATAAAATTTGTCTTGAACGTGTGTGCGTTTTATATATCTGCCTATTTTTACACCATTTAAGAAAATTGTTGCTCTTCTATACCAAAAATTTTCCAGTGATAAATATTTTGCAAAAAATACATCATCTTTAAAGTCAATATCAAAATTTACAGTAATTTTAGTAAGATAAGGATTTTCGCTTTCTCTTGTGTCACCTCGTTCTATGGCAAGTTTTTCACAAACATAAAATTCAACAGGGATTTTGGGATTTGTTTCAAAAGTTACGAGTCCTCGAGGAGAGTTTGTATCACCTGAAAAACCTTTGTCAAATCCTAAATTTTGTACAAGAATTGTTAGCTCATTTACATCTCGTGATAAGATATTTTTATCTAGCGGGATTGAAATAGTTTCAGGTATTTCTTGTAATTTTTCGATTTTGTAGCTGTTTCGGTTTAGAATTTCTTTTCCGTTTATATATACCGCAAAAAGATGACGTGCACTAAGCGTTATTTCTTCAAGATTATTCGGGATTTTTGCTTTGTACCAAATAAATTCATCATAAAGACCGCATGAAAGTGAATCTGTTTTCTCTCCTATTTTTTTCCAGTTTTTGTAATTATAGTGAGTATCAATTTCAGGAGAACAAAAATCAATCAAAAAATCTTTTATAATTTCAGGCTTTGCATAGTCGTTAAATTCATTTACAACACAATATTTTTTAGCAAATTTATGTTTTAAATCATAATATGCAATTTCAGTATTTCTTTCTAGTGCTGCAGCACCGTTTGGAAGTACATAATCAGCATTAAAAATCAATTTATCTTTTAACAACCAGCTTCTGTCTGCAAGACGTTTTGTCAGAAAAACAAATTGGGTTTTTTTGCCGTTTTTTTCAAACGTCAGGTTATCATAATCTTTTTTGTCGCCTGAAATTATGCCTTGATCTTTTAAATAAATATTTGCTTCTTTATCTGCTATCATAAAAATTACTTCTTCATTTTTATCATATAGTCTAGCAAAGATTTCTACGTCCGAAAATTCAATTTCGCAGCCTTTTAATTTGAGATTTACAGGACAAATTTTCATATCATAAGGTTTTAATTTGATTGTTTTTTGTAAATCCAGCTCAACAGTTTCAGAATTCATGTTTCTTACAAAAAGCCAGTCACAGTCGTTTATATTGTCATGTCGGAGTTTCGTGTAAATATTTTCTTGATTGAATTCAAATGGTATTGCATCAGTATTTGTAAAATCAAATGAGTCAAGAAAATAATTTATTGCTTTAGCTTTGAAAAAGTTGCTTTGAGGGATACCAAATTCATCGATAGGGGCTGTAAATTCATAACTGGTATAAACTTCATCGCAAGCTAAATTATCCCAGGATGTTCCGCCAACAGCCATATAATGATTAAAAAGAGTAACACCTTGTGAAAGTGCAGTTTTGGTCATTATATTTATATGTTCATCTCCAAGAGCCTCTCTAATATGTCTGTATCCTGAACCATCCCATTTGTCAAACCAGCCTGACTGCATTTCTGCAATAAATCCGGGGGAATTTTCTTTTGCACCTCTGAAGATTTCTTCTACATTATCAAGTGTATCAAAACAAAAATTATCCTGTTTCCAGTTTTGGTTTGGATTTATATACGGATATAAATCAAGTGCGTATATATCTACAACATCCGCCCATAGTCCGGCAAAATAAGCGTCATTATGAAATATAGGGCATGTTATACCTTTTTCACGTGCCATTTTGTATAATTGACGCATGTAATCTTCTTCCATTGTGTCTGTTGCGTATTCATTTTCTATCTGAAATAAAATTACATTGTCAAATTCTTTTATAATAGGAATTATATTATCATACCATTCTTCTATATATTGCATGTATTTTTCAGAGTAATGATACTCGGTACCGATTCTGTTTCTCGGAATAACATCTTCCATTTTTAAAAGCCAAAAAGGTAATCCGCCTGCATTAACTTCACCGTTAATAAACGGACCGGGTCGTGCTATAACGTATAAACCAACCTCACTGGCCGCTTGCAAAACTTTTCTGACATCTTTTATTCCATTGAAGTCATATTCTCCGGGATTTTTGCTGTGGTAATTCCAGTTGAAGTATATATCAACTGTGTTGTAACCTCCGGATTTCATCTTCGCAAATCTATCTAATGCCATTTCATAACCAGGTGTTCTAAAATAATGAAACGCTCCGCTTTTTATAAACACCCGTTTGCCGTCAATTATCAGAGAATGTTTGTCAAATGTAATCTCCATTACTCTATTGTAACTTTTTTTGGCATTTGGTCAAGTTCGTTAACTCTTTTCTATGAGCGGATTGATGAAAAATTTAAACAAGTTTTAGATATTATTGTTGAGATTTTATAATATATAAAAATAATTTATGTTATAATTTTCGTATGGAAAATAAAAAGATTAAAATAGGGTTAATAGGTTTAGGAACAGTTGGTTCAGGGGTTTTCAAGACTCTAAAGAATTTTGATAATATAGAAGTAATAAAAATTGCCGTAAAAAATAAAAATAAAAAACGAAATATTCCTAATTTGGACGAAAAAATAGTGACGGATGATCCTTATGAGGTAGTAAATAATCCGGAAATAGATATAGTATGTGAGCTTATTGGAGGTTTAGATCCTGCATTAGACTTAATAAAAACGGCAATACAGAACGGTAAACATATCGTAACAGCAAACAAAGAACTTCTTGCAAAACATGGCGTTGAGCTGTTCAATTTTGCAGAAGAACATAATAAGGTTATTCTTTATGAAGCAGCAATTGCAGGCGGGATTCCTATTATTATGCCTATCAAAACAATTCTTGCCGGAAATAAAATTAGTAAAATTGAGGCGATATTAAATGGCACAACAAATTATATTCTGACAAAAATGGACATTCAGGGTGCTTCATACGATGATGTTTTAAGAGAGGCACAGGAATTAGGTTATGCAGAAACTGATCCTACAGGTGATGTTGAAGGATTTGATGCTGCATATAAAATTACAACGCTTGCAACTTTAGCGTTTAAAAAACGTATAAAATTAGAAAATGTATATAGAGAAGGCATTACAAAAGTTCGTGCAGAAGACATGAAGGCTGCTAATGATTTGGGTTATAAGATTAAACTTGTCGCATCTGCAAAAATGGATGAAAATGGGTATGCTGATGTAAGAGTTCATCCTATGTTGATTTCAAAAGATTCTACTCTTGCACATATAGATTATGTAACAAATGCAGTAAGTTTGACCGGACATCCCATAGGCCATATAACACTTTCAGGCCCGGGAGCTGGTGAATTCCCTACAGCAAGTTCGGTTGTGGGTGATATTTTGATTATTGCGGCTGAACTCGATAAAACAGATTATCTTTTACCTATGATGAGATGTAATCATCAAGAACCTGCAAAAAATATAGAAATTTCTGATACACAAAATAAATATTATCTTTCTTTAAATGCTAAAAATAATAAAGGTGTAATTGGAAATATCGGAAATATTTGTGCGGAGTGCAATATTAGTTTGGAAAGTATTGTACAAAAAAATGTTTCTGAAAATAATACTGCGGATATTACCGTTATTACTGAATTATGCAGGGAAAAAGATATGCAAAATGCAGTAAATGCGTTTAAGAATAGTCAATTTATTAATAATGTTAATAGTTTGATAAGAGTTCAAATATAAAAAAGGGAAAAAATTATGTATTATCAAGGGATTATAAATACATTTAAAGAATTTCTGCCGGTGACGGATAAGACACCTGTTATCACTTTGAACGAAGGTAATACACCTTTGATAAAAGCAGATAATTTAGTAAAGAAAATAGGAATAGACGCTGAGATTTATTTAAAATTTGAGGGTTCAAATCCGACAGGAAGTTTTAAAGACCGTGGCATGACAATGGCCGTTTCAAAAGCAAAAGAAGAAGGTTCAGAAGCAATTATATGTGCTTCAACCGGTAATACAAGTGCTTCAGCGGCTGCATATGGGGCTAGAGCAGGATTAAAAACATATGTTTTAATACCTGATGGATATATTGCATTGGGTAAGCTTTCGCAGGCAATGATGTATGGTGCTGAAATTATTGCTATTCAAGGGAATTTTGATGAAGCACTTGAAATGGTTCGTAAAATAGCGGATGATTATCCGATTACACTTGTCAATTCAGTTAATCCATACAGAATTGAAGGTCAAAAAACAGGTGCATTTGAAATTTGTAATGCATTAGGCGAGGCTCCGGACTATCATTTTATACCTGTAGGTAATGCCGGCAATATTACTGCATATTGGAAGGGGTATAAAGAATTTTATTCACTTGGTAAATCTAAAAAGTTGCCAAAAATGATGGGATTTGAAGCAGAGGGGTCTGCTGCTATAGTTAAGGGGGAAAGAATAATGCATCCTGAAACTATTGCAACAGCAATAAGAATAGGAAACCCGGCAAGCTGGGTGCAAGCTGAAGCTGCTCGTGATGAAAGTATGGGAATGATTAATTTTGTTTCCGATGAAGAAATTATTAAAGCATATAAACTTATAGCGGCCTGTGAAGGTGTTTTGGCAGAACCGGCCAGTGCTGCTTCTGTTGCAGGATTAATTAAATTTAAAGATAAAATTGAAAAAGGGTCAAAAATTGTCTGTGTTTTGACCGGTAATGGTTTAAAGGATCCTGATAATGCAATTAAATTTTCAAATTGTGATGTAAAGAAGACATCTGCAAATTTTTGTGATATAATAAAATTGATGAATATTTAAAAGTGTTGGAATTTATGATATAATCCTGTTATGAAAAACTTTTTTATAACAGGATTTTTTTTATTCTTCATGACTTTTTCTGTTAGTGCCAGCGAGTTAACGGAAGATTATTTTGATATGGCATCAAATTATGTTATACAAGGGAATTATAGAGAAGCCGTTAATTTTCTTAACAAAATTTTGGTTACAGAACCTCAAAATTCTAATGTTAGAGATTTGAAGAATGGTTTAGAACAAATTTTACAAGGTAGAAATAAGTCTTTTATTTTGTCAAAAAGTAATAATGTTAAACAATCAATTGAAATGAAAAAAAATGGCGATAAGCAGGAAGAACTTGTTACCCTCACTTCAGGAAAAGATTATTGGTCATATTATTTTTTAGGAAATTATTATAGAAATAATGGGAATTATACTCAGGCTGTGGACTATTTTATTAAATCGGTTAATGCAAAACCTGATTTAGTGCAATGTTATCTGCAAATAGCTTTGTGTTATTTTGAAAGTAAAAATTATAGTCAAGCTATGACATATTTAAATCAATATTTAAAGATAAATCAGCAGGACGATTTTGCATATGCTTTAAGAGCCCGTTGTGAAGCTGGATTAGGCGATGAAAATTCGGCTTTGAGCGATATAATTACGGCTATTGCGTTGGAAAATTCGCTGGACTACAGGCTGTTAGAAGCAAAAATACTGTATAATATGAAGAGATATTCACAAGCTCTTGAAAAACTTGAGAAACTTGTTGAAGAAGTTCAAACTTCTGAAGTTTATAAGCTTATTGGGCTTTGTCAGGCTGAACTCGGGAATAATACTGATGCGATTATAAATTTAGATAAAGCCATGCTCCTTCTTTTTGAGGACGACAAAAATCTTAGTGCAAAGTATAATGAGATAAAAGCGAAAATTTAAATGAGACATAAAAAAGAAAAATTTATTACAAAAGTTTTTAATGGAATAGTTACGCTGGTTTTAGTATGTGTAATGTTGTTTTGTGTTCAGGGTTATACATCTTCTGCAGGACTAAAATTTGTGCAAATTAGTGATAATCATTTCCTTAATAATGCACCAAATACCACTTTTAAAATGATTGCAGAGTCACCGGCACTTTTACAGGATGCGATAAATCAGGTAAATTCCATGCCTAATGTTGATTTTGTTATGTTTACCGGAGATTTAATCGACAAGCCTTTTGAAAAAGAGCTGCATGCTGTTTTACCTTATGTAAATAAATTAAATGTTCCATGGTATTTTTCTTTTGGAAATCATGATGTATGCGTTGGTGGTTATTTAACAAAACAAATGTATTTTTCTATTCTAAGGGAGAATAATCCTGATTTTAAGTTCAAAACGCCTTATTATTCTTTTACACCAAAAGAAGGTTATAAAGTAATAGTCCTAGATAGTATTATTGATAATGAAATTACAGCTCAGGGGTATATTACGGCTCAGGGATATATTTATCCTAAACAGCTTGAATGGCTTGATGAAGAATTAAAAAATTCCAAAAAAGATGTAGTTTTAATATTTATGCATGTGCCTATAATTGAACCGTACAGCAGTCCCGGACATAGAATGCGAAATGCTGCAGAAGTTCGTTCTATTATTGAAAAATATAAAAACCCTATAGCTGTTTTTACAGGCCATTACCATGCGGCTAAGATTATTCAAAATGGTAATGTTCTATATGTTAGTACACCTTCTTTAGTTTCTTATCCGAATGCTTTTAGATTAATTACTGTAACTAAAAAACGTAATAAAGTGATTTTTGATATACAATTAAAAGAAACAAATATGAAAAATGTACAAAAATTAGCAAAACTTATGGTTTTTGCATCATCATTATATAGTGGTGAAGAAAAAGATCAGAATGCTGTTTATACAATAAAAAGGTAGAGGACTTATGAGTGAATTCAGTGTAAAATTTAGAGGAGTGCGAGGAAGTTATCCGATTGCAAATAAAGATTTTTTACGTTATGGGGGAAATACTTCCTGTATCGAAGTTAATGTCGGTGGCCATTTAATTATTCTTGATGCAGGTACCGGCATGATTGATATTGGTAATGAACTTATGGAACGGCACATTACTTCAAGCATTATTCCTGAAGAAAGAATCCCTGTAAAAGCATCTGTTTTTTTATCACATATACATCAAGACCATATTCAAGGCTTTACATTTTTTAAGCCATTGCATTTACAATCAACAAAAATAAATGTTTTTGGGAATGTTTCTGATAATGAAAATTTAGCGGAAGAGCTTTCAGATATGTTGTTTGGAAAGTCTTTTCCTCTTGATTTAGGGGATATTGCCGGGAATTTGATTATTAAAAAATTACATGACTTTGATAGAGTTATTTTACGTGACGGTTGTGAGCCGCAAATCAATGTTTCTGACTATAATAATGATGATGTTGTAATAACTTGTTATAAATCTTACGCTCATCCGCAAGATGGTGTTGTTATTTACAAAATTTCTTATAAAGATAAATCTATTGTTTATGCTACGGATAAAGAAACGTATCTCGGCGGAGATAAAAAGTTAATTAATTTTGCCCGTAACTGCGATTTATTAATACATGATGCTCAATATACAACGGAAGACTATCTTAATCAGTTTTCACCGAAACAGGGTTATGGACATTCAACATTTGATATGGCAATTGATATTCAAAAACAAACTAATGCCGGTAAACTTGTGTTTTTCCATTTTGACCCCGGATACGATGATGAAAAATTAGATAGAATAAAAGAACATTATTCTAATTTGTTCCCTGATAAAGTCATTATGGCTTATGAAGGTTTAGAATTAAGTATATGAAGAAATTTTTTATATTAACATTTATATTTATTTCATTTTTTACATCGGCTTATAAAAAACCGGATGTGTATGAAATTGATGCACAAAAAAATGCATATACCCATAATAATATGGGTTTAATTTATGTTAACGAAAAATGTTATTATGCTGCGATTCAGGAATTTAAGATAGCAATTAGTTTAAATCCTAACACACAGGCTACAGCGGTTTATTATAATAATCTAGGTGAGGTATATTTGACGATAGGTTATCCTGAATACGCTCTTGATTGTTTTGAACGTGCAATAAAGCAATTTAGTCTTAATTTTAAATACTACAAAAATCTAGCAAAAACTTATAAACAACTTGGTACATTAGATAATAAAATTCAGGAATATTCAAATAAAACAAATCCGTTAAATCAAGTTATGCTGGGCGTTTTGTATGCTGAAAAAGGTGATAAAAAAAGAGCGATTATAATACTTGATAATTTTATTATGTCAGAACCGGATTTAATTATTACTCCTGCTGTAAAAAATTATATTAGAGAGCTGTTAAAATGACTATAAGAGAAAAACTTATTGAATTAAAAGATGAAAAATATCAAAAATTTCATTCATCACTTGTACCTGGAATAAATAATGTCCTTGGTGTAAAAGTTCCCTATATTAGACAAATAGCTAAAAAGTTTGCAAAAACTGAATTTTGGCAAGATTACAAAGATGATTTGTATTATGAAGAGATTATGATACAAGGACTTTTAATAGGTTACGCAAACATTGATGACACAACGAGGCTGGAGCTTATTAAAAAATTTATACCTAAAATTAATAATTGGGGTATTTGCGATGTTGTTTGTTCAAATTTAAAATTTACAACAAAATGCAGAGAGCAAGTGTGGGAATTTATACAGCCTTATTTAATATCAGAGAAGGAGTTTGAAGTCCGTTTTGGGGTTGTTATGCTGTTGGATTATTTTATTAATGATGATTATATAGATAAAGTTTTAGATATATTAATTAAAATAAAACACGAAGGCTATTACGCTAGAATGGCTGTTGCTTGGGCATTTTCTATTTGTTTTGTAAAATATTGGGATAAAACTTTACAATGTTTTGTAAGTTCTGATTTATCAGATTGGGTCTACAAAAAAACGATTCAAAAAGTTTGTGAGTCGTTTAGAATTTCTAATGATAAAAAAGAATTTCTAAGAAAAATGAAAAAATAAAAAAGTCCTCATATTTGAGGACTTTTTATTTTTTATAGAGGTCTTAAAGAATTTCTGTAGATTTCTTCAACAACTTCACGTCCGTTTCCGGATGGCCCAATATCAATTAAGCCGCCTAAAGATGGTGTTGTGTAAACCAAATCAACAAGTCGTTGAACATCTTCTTCTTTAAAGCCTTCATCTATAAGTTTTTCAGATACTCCAACAGATTGTAGCCAAGATTGAACGCCTTTAGCAGCTTTATCAGCTTCTTCAGGATTTCCGGTTAAACCTGGCACAATAGGACTTAAAATATCTGCTAAAATATTTGGTCTGTCTTTGTATATTACTTTAACTACGGCAGGTAAAAGCATTGCAAGTCCCAGTCCATGAGCTAATTCATGTTTAACAGCACTTAAAGGGTGTTCAAGAGCATGTGTATAATGTAAAAGTCCGTTATCAAAACATACACCGCCCATCATAGCAGCATATGCGAGATAGTATCTTGCTTCTAAATCATCAGGATTTGCATTAGCTTTTGGTAAATATTTTGCGACATCCGCAATAACTTCACGAGCCAAAGTGACAGTATATGGAGAGGCAACTGTGCTTGTTGCAGCTTCTATAACGTGATTAACAGCATCAATTGATACAAATTTAGTTTGTTTTGGTGATAATTTTGTCATTAATTGCGGATCATCAATTGCATACATAGGATAAATACAATCATATGCAATTGCCGGTTTAAAGTCTTTTTCAGGAACTGTTACAACTGCAAATCTATTGGTTTCAGTACCTGTTCCGTGTGTTAAATTGATGGATACAATTGGAGCAGCTTTTTCCGGAGTAAATTTAAATTCATAAATATCGTTTGCATTTTTGTCAGGATATTCCATCAAAATAGCAACAGATTTACCGGCATCAGTAGGTGAACCGCCGCCTATTGCTATTACGGCTTTTGCTCCAAAATCGTGTGCCATTTTAGCTGCTTCATTAACATGATGGGTTGTCGGGTTTGGAGTAACCTGATCATAATTTACGTAACCTATGTTATTATCTTTTAAAGCTTTTTCTACGTAATCCCAGGCTCCGGTTGCTTTATAAGCATTTTTTCCGGACATTACTATAACTTTGTCAATCCCTTTGGATTTTAAATCACAAGCAATATCATCAATTTTTTTTATTGCACCAACACCAAAAAATACTGATGTGCGTGTTCTTATTTCACGGATGTCATGGATATTTAAATCTTTTTCCCACATAATAAACTCTCCTTTCATATTACAAGTATATTGTAATTCATAAATTTGTCTTTTGCAATAATATTTTGGTTTTCTAAAAAATTTCGATAACAGCTTTTGCATTTTTAACATTTATGTTTCCCGATTAGATATTTGATAAAAATAACTTTAGATGTATAATTTGATTTATGGAACTAAATTTGCAGAAAAAATTTGCAGCAGGATTATCAATTTGTTCTAATGCGTTAATAATAGTTTTGAAACTTGTTGCGGGATATTTATCCGGAAGTATAAGCATTATTTCTGAAGCGATACATTCTTTAAGTGATATGCTGGCTTCAGTAATTACTTTTTTCTCGGTAGTAAGATCGTCAGAGCCGGCAGATAAAAATCATCCGTTTGGTCATGGCAGATATGAAGACATGTCGGGATTTATTGAAGGATTATTGATAATATTTGCGTCAATATATATTTTTATAGAAGCCGGCAAAAAAATATTTGTTTCTCATAATTTTGAATTTGAGCCTTTAATAGGTATTTATGTAATGTTATTTGCAGTTGTGGCAAATTTTTTTGTAAGCTCATATCTTTTAAAAATAGCAAAAAAATCTAATTCCATATCACTTTTGGCTGATGCGGAGCATTTAAAAACAGATATATACTCTTCGTTTGGTGTGCTTGTAGGTTTAATGCTTATTAAAGTAACAGGATTGATTATTTTAGATGCTATAATTGCAGTTTTTGTAGCATTATTAATTTTAAAAACAGGATTTTCTATAACAAAAACAGCACTAAATAATTTGTTAGACGGTTCTTTGCCTGAAAGTGAAGTTAAATTAATCGAAAAAATAGTGAAAGAAACAATAGGTGTTATAGATTATAAGAATATTAAATCAAGAAGAGTTGGAGCATATAAAGATATTGAAATTACACTTATTTTTCCATCTGATATGACAATATTACAATGTCATGATATCTGTGATGAAATTGAGGCGAAACTTGAGAGAGAATTAGGAAATACAATTGTTGTTTTGCATGCAGAGCCTGATTGTCAAAAATGTTTGATTAAAAATTAGCCTCCGCCGAAAAAACCTACGATTTCTATTATGTCACCGTTTTTAATAATTTCTTCTGAGTATTTGTCTTTATTTATAATCTCTAAATTTTTTTCAATAGCAAACATTTTTCCTGAAACTTGTCTTTCTTGAATAAAATCTGCAATTGTAGAATTTTCTTCAATTTGTATTTTATTTCCATTTACTGTAACTTGAATTTTTGACATGATTATTTCCTTATATTTTTATTATAGAATAAAAATTATGGAAAGATACAACCGTAATATAGCATTAATTGGCCAGGATGGGCAAAATAAGCTTTTATCAGCAAAAGTATTGGTTTGCGGATGTGGCGGGCTTGGGTCTTTTGTAATTGCTAATCTAGCAGCTTTAGGTATAGGTAATATAGGGCTTGTTGATGATGATAGTGTAGAAATTTCAAATTTTAACAGACAATTTTTACATAATACTATAGGAGAAAAAAAGGTTTTGTCCGCTCAAAAATGGATTAATACTTTTAACCCTGAAATTAACACAAAAACTTATGAAACAAGGCTGAACATTTCGAATTATAGTGATATTATTAAAGATTATGAAATTATTGTCGACTGTTTTGATTCATATGAATCAAAATTTTTGCTTAATGATATAGCAGTTAAAGAGAAAAAAATATTAATTCATGGAGGCGTATCTGAATTCTATGGTCAGGCTACAGTAATAAAACCGGGAACGCCTTGTCTTCGTTGTCTTTTTGATTATGTAGAAGATAATGTCCCAAAAGGGATAATAAGCCCTGTGGTATCTGTTATTGCATCAATTCAGGCTGTCGAAGTGACAAAACAAATTTTAAACCTTCCAAATACGCTTGAAGGGTTGCTTTTGACTTATAACGGAATTAAGAATGAGTTTAAAAAATTACAAATGAATAAAAGCAGCGATTGTATCTGTAATTATTAAAGAAGTTTTTTATCTAATTTTTTAACAGTTTCAATATCATCTTGCGGATTTTTTCCTACAGTAGTTAAATAATTACCGATTAATATACCTTCTACACATGTTTTTAATGCTAGTTGTTGATTTTCATCTGACAATCGCATTCTGCCGCCACAAAATCTTAAAATAGATTTAGGATTAGCTATTTTAAATATTGCTAGAGTTCTTAAAATATTTTCCTCATCTATTTTATCACCATAATTTTCAAAAGGAGTATCTGCAATTGGCATTAAAATATTTATAGGAATAGATTCAGGTTGAATTTCTGCAAGTTCTAATGCCATTTCGATACGTTGTTCAATAGTTTCTCCCATACCTAAAATAACACCACAGCATAGTTCCATTCCATATTTTTTAACGAGTTTGCAGGTATTTAATCGATCCTCCCAGCTATGTGTGGTACAAATTTGCGGATAATAAGATTTACATGTATTTATATTGTGGTGAAAACGTTTTAGACCTGTTTCAGCAAGTTTTTTGGCCATAGCGTCGTCTAAAATTCCTATAGATGCACAACTTTTTAAATTATCAATTTTATTTACAGCTTTTATAAGTTCCAAGACTTTTTCAAAATCTTCTTCTGCCGGAGTTTTACCTGATGTTACAATTGCAAATCTTGTTGCATGATGTTTTTTAGCATCTTCAGCAGATTTTATCACATCAGATTTTTCGATTAGCGGGTATGTTTCAATATTTGTTCTATAATGAGAACTTTGAGCACAGTATTTACAATCTTGTGAACATTTTCCATTTCTTGCGTTTACTATTGAACAAAATTCAACATTGTTCGAAATATATTTTGACGATATTTCTAAAAGTTTATTTAAATCTAAATTATATAATTCTAGTAATTCTTCTTTTTTCATTTACATTTATTATAATCAATAAAGTTTGCAAATCAATGTTTAATATATCTAAACGATGATTTTTAAACCGTTATCGTTATAATAAAAGTAGTATGAAAAAAATATCTATCATATTTTTTATAGTATTATTATGTACACAAATTTGTTACGCAAAGAGTAAAACAAATTTTGAAGGAATGGGGTATGTTGGAACATTACCGGATTTATCCCGTCAGTTTTCGCCATCTGAACCAAAATCAGTAAAGCCTGTTATAGAACAAGTGGAAGACTTTCATTCTGCTGATCAGTTAAAACCAATTCCTAGAGAAAATCCGGCTTTTGTCAATATTATTCTTAAACAAGATAAGACATCTCAATATATAAATGATATTAATGAATTTATTCCGATGCTTGAAAAAATTTATGATTCTATTGAGGATAAAGAAAATGTTCAGCTTTTTAATGCAAAAGTTTATTATTTCAATAAAAATGCGGATTATTTGCGTTCAAAATATATTGAAAAACCTGAAGGGGAATATATTTCGTTTAAACGTTTAATGCAGTTGAGTTCGCATGCAAAATCCGTAGCCATTTTGAGAGCGGAGGCTCAAAAATATAATCCATACTTAGCTTACAGCGGAGCAGGTTATATATATGATCCAAATAATATTGACCAGCAGCTTGAGTATTTAAGAATTGAATTAGAACGTGCTATTTTGCTTTTGAAAGATGCTAATTAATTCCCCATTTTTCTTTTAACTGGCGTATTTCACCACGGTTAATCGCTTCTTGTAAAATCATGTTTACTTCTTCTATTAAAGAACTTTCTCCTTTCCTAAATGCTACGGCATAAGGTTCTTTAGAATATCTTTTAGGCAAAATTTTTACAGAAGAATCATTCAATGCAAATCCTAATAAAATTGTATCATCGGCAATTAAAGCGTCTGCTTTATTTTCTTTCAAGGCTTGAAAAGCTTCAGTATATGTTTTGTATCCTATAATAGTTATATTCGGTACATTTGAGCGTAAACTTTTTTCAACAGTCGAACCAAAAACTATAATAGCTTTTTTATTTTCTAATTCCATAAGAGAGGAAATTTTACTATCTTTTTTAACCATAATGGCTTGTCCTGCAGTGTGATATGGTATTGAAAAATCCATTATGACCTGTCTACTTGGAGTAATTGACATCGTTGCAATGACAATATCAACTTCTTTAGATGTAAGTTTCATAATTCTATTGCTTGAATTTACTGAAACAAATGAAATTTTATTTTCGTCACCTAAAAGTCTTTTTGCAATAAATTTGGCTAGATCTATATCAAATCCTATATTTTGCCCGTTTTTGTCAAGATAACCAAAAGGTGGAATGTCAGTTTTTACCCCGACAATTAAGAGATCTTTGTTTTTTATTGCAGTTAATTCATCTTGTACTGCTTGTTCTTTTTTTACACACCCGCAAAAAAACAAACTTATTAACAATAAAGCTCCAAATAGACGTTTAATCATATGCGTATTATAACATAAAATTTATTAAGATATACCAATATGATTTTTAAAATCTTTATAAAATATTTTCACCACATGTATATTTTTAGAAGGAAACCAAATAGCCTAGGTGAATAACCGCTTTTGGCAATGTTTCTGACGTTGGAAGAAGTACATAATTTTGTATAAGTTTGTTTTTTAACTTTTGGGGTTTTTCAAGAAAAAGCCCACAAACACAAGGAGGTAAAAATGACTATTAAAAAACTTACTGTGGCAGCTGCAATTGCCGTTGGAATAGCAACGTGTTCCTTGAATCAAGCAATGGCGGCTTGTCCATGTGCAGAGCCGTTACCAACAGTAACAGGACCTGCATGTCCGATTGAAAAACAAATGCCTGTAGTAACAGGTGCGGCTTGTCCGTGTGAAAAACCGGCTCCAAAATGTAATACTTGTAAAAAAGCGTTGCCGGATTGTGAGTGCAAAAAACCTGACCCTTGCGATCCATGTGAAACAAAGAAATCAGATTGCGGATGTCCGGATGAAATTAGCTGTGATGAGCCAGCAGAACCCGCATGTGCATTGTGTCCTCAAACAGGAAAACCTGATAAGGCACAAATGAAACAGGTTTATGGCTATCCACAGGCTATTTACGGTACTAACAATTATGTAGGTGAACCGGCAAATTCTATTTTCTCAACAGAAACAGCAATGAAAGGATGTTCATCAAGCAGATTATCATCTAACATTAGTGGTGTTACGGTTGCAACGGACGGTCAAATTACCGGTGCTGCTGCTCAAATGCCTTGTTTGAATGAATTACCAACAATTAACAATGGTGTTTCAGTAAACAGAAATGAAGCTACAATGGATGGTAATAATTGTCCGATTGATTTTCAATCATCAAACTCTCTTGAAGCCATAAAAAAGTCATTCGTCCCTTTTGATTTGAAACCATTTGCAAATCAATCAACAGGTGCTGCAGCCGGTGTCGCCGGCGGATGTGTATTCCCGGATGTACCAAACAGTCACTGGGCATCTTGCGACATTGATAAGTTAGCTATGAATGACGTAGTTGTTGGTTATCCGGATGGTATGTTTAAACCAAACAGAAATATTTCACGTGCTGAATTTGCTACTATGTTAGTTAAAGGTTTTAATCTTGACGCTTGCGGTATGGAACGTGAAGGTATGTTTACAGATGTTCCTCGCAGTAATTGGGCTAATGCAGCAATTGCAAAAGCCGTTGACGAAAACTTGTTAAAAGGTTATCCAAACGGTCAATTTAAACCTAATAACAATGTAACCAGGGTAGAAGCTTTAACATCTATTGCAAAAGGTATGACTTGTGATATCGACCAATGTAAAGCGGATGAAATTTTAAGCAAATACTCTGATGGTGCGTCAGTACCTGGATGGGCAAGAATTCCTGTAGCAAAATCATTAGAAAACGGTGCATTGAAAGATTCACCTAACCCTAATATGATTATGCCGAATAAGGATGCTTCTCGTGCGGATGTTGCGTCTATGATGCAGACAGTTCGTGTAGCTTTAGGATACGATACAAATCCAAAAACTGCTAACAATATTTGTCCTGCATGTCCTGTAGATAAAAATGCATTTGTTCAAGAAGAAGAAATAGTTAAAATACCTACACTTCAAATTGAAATGATAGACCAATTAACAGCAAAATCATCTCACGTAGGTCAATACTTTAGAGCAAATACTCTTGAAGATGTTACAATCAACGGTGTAACTTATCCTTGCGGATCAACGGTTACAGGTCAGGTAGTTGAAGTTATAAGACCTTCAGGATGTGATAAAGGTGCTTTAAAATTAGCATTTACCGATATCAAAAACGGCGATTGCAAAACTAAATTACCTAAACAAATCTTAAGTGCACAAATTAATAAATCTAAAAATGTAAACCCTGTTGCAAGACTTGTAGAAATGCCGTTTACATGGGCCGGTTCATTAGTTGGTGTTGCCGGAAGAACTGTTGGCGGAGTTGTTTCTAACTTAGGTAACGCAGTAGAAAATGTATCTAATGATGCAGGTTATATGTTAGGTCACGTATTCCAGGGTAAATTTGGTGCTGCTGCACGTAACCTCGGAGACGGCTTATGGGAAACTGTCAAAGCCCCTGTTGACGTTACAAGAACAGCATTGTCAGGTACAATGGGATTATTCCAAACAACAGGCGACGAATTTGCTTACCTTGTTGACCCTCGCGGATATAAAATATCTGCCGTAAATCCAAGAGAACACGTTACTATTGCTTTCGGTTGTAATGAATGAGGTAATCCCTCAATCTCTCCAATAGGAGCAACCCAGTAGTTTAGTTCGTTTGCCTTGCGAGAGCCCCTTTATAGGGACTCTCGCTTTATAATCAAATTATATTGAAAAAAAGAGTCCGTTAGGACTCTTTTTTTTTAATCAAAAACATAAGGAATAATTGAAGCTTCACGAGCTCTTTTTATTGCTTTGGCAATCATTCTTTGATGTGCAGCACAATTTCCTGTAATGCGACGAGGAATGATTTTTCCTGCTTCTGTTAAATATCTTTTTAATTTTGCCGCATCTTTGTAATCTATTTCAGTTACTTTATCCGCACAAAGACTACAGTTCTTGCGTTTTTTCTCTTTTGTGATATCTTGTTTTGCCATTTTATTAGTTTACCTTTCTATTTTGTGCCATAAGGCACTCGACCTGAATATTTATTAAAACGGTATTTCGTCTTCACCTATAAGTTCATTTGATAAATCATCTGATTCGAATTTTACAATTTCTTCTGTTCCAAATTTGGATGAGCTTGGTGCCATCGCACCTTCACCCAATTTTTCTATTGTATTTGCATCTATTTCATAAATTCTTTTTTCAGACCCGTCATCCATTTTTACGGCGGCTGTTTGCAGTCTGCCTTCAACAAGAACTCTTTCACCTTTTGCGATTGAATCAATAATGTCATCTAAATTTTGACGTTTTGATATTACACGTATAAGTATTTCTTCCTTGTCGCCAATATTTAGTATAAATGAAGATACTGCAACATTATTTTGTGTAAATCGTTTTTCAGGTGCTCTATATACTGTTCCTGTTACAACTGATTTTGCAATTGACATTTTTTACCTCTATACGCTTGCTTTTTTAGAAACTTCTAAAAACATTGTTCTTAAAACATTATCGTTAAGACGTAATTGTCTTTTAAATTCTGCAACTTTATCAGCAGGTAATTCCATAACTATAGATGTAAAAAATCCATCTCTGAAGTTTTGAACATCATATGCTAATTTTTTTCTGCCTATTTTGTCGATAGATTCTATTTTACCACTGAATTCAGTGATATTGTCGCTTATTTTTGCAATAATTTTATCAGCTTCTTCAGCGTCTAAATTTGGTTTAAATATTGCCAGTAATTCATACGTTTTCATGTCTTTTTCTCCTTATATGTTGATATTATATTAACATGAACACAAAAAATAGTACATATTCAATATTTTCTGTAAAGTTATTTAAATATTTTTCGGGAATCTAACAATTTGTAATATTTATACATTTATATAAAAGTATGATTAATTGTTCTAGTGGTTTTAATAATAGAAGTTCTTATCTTAGTTTTAAAGGAGCAAAAGATATTAACCTGAATTATATAATAAAAAACAGGGCCTATTTGCTTCCTGAAAGAATGATTGATGTAGTAGAGAATGTATTGAAAACACAGTGTAGTGAGATGCCAACATTGTTGGAATTACATAAATCCACGTATGAACCATTATTAAAATGTAAGAATTTAGATGAAGCAAAAAGATTATTTCCTGAATTTTCTGATGTAAAG
The DNA here is from genome assembly GCA_944323365.1 of Candidatus Gastranaerophilales bacterium. Taxonomy (GTDB): domain Bacteria; phylum Cyanobacteriota; class Vampirovibrionia; order Gastranaerophilales; family Gastranaerophilaceae; genus SIG32. The sequence goes on along the minus strand of CALUSG010000044.1, from coordinate 1,242 downwards.
CAGGCTAATGATGTTTTTCAGAGGAATACAGGGAATATAAAACGATTAGCGGAAAATAATTTTTTGGATGAGAAATTTTCTTTAAGAGTATTGCAAGGACTTTGGGCAAAGTTACAAACACAAGATGAGCTGGCCCGAACTCTAGGCTTAAAAGACAGAAGGGCGTTAGGCTGGGTATTGTCAAAAATTGAAATAAAAGGCTGTGGAAAAAATTATAAAAATCTTTTGAAGTCCAGTGACGAAAAATTAAATAAAGAGATTGCAGAAAAAACAAGGGTTTGGAATGCATCACATCCTGATTTTGTAGAGTACAGGAACAAATGTGCAATTGATGCATTAAAAAAACCGGAAAATCGTGAAGCAAGTTCATTAAGAATGAAAAAGTTTTATGAAGAAAACCCTCAAAAGCGAAAAGAAGTTTCAGAAAAATCAAAAAAATATTGGTCAGATCCTAAAAATAGAGAAGAACAATCTTTGAGAGGGAAAAATTATAATAAATTACATCCGGAGTTAAGTAAATTACGTTCAGAAAGATCAAAAGCAGCCTGGGATAGAATTCCTGAAATGCGAAAAGTTATGTCCTCTTTTTATTCTGATTATGTAGCGGAGGATAAGGTTTTGGCAGTGAGGTTAAACAATATTTTTATGAAAAATTCTAAAGGAGAACCATTATCAGAATCTGAAAGAAAATTAATTTTAAAATTTAATAAAGATTGTATGCAGGCACATCCTGAGATAAGAATAGCATTAAAGGAAGCATATATGGCAATAAGAGAAGAAAAATTAAATGAGAAATTGTTATAAGTCTTGACAAAAAGTTTTGTGCAGGTAGAATAAATAGTATCCAAAAAACTGTTTGGAGGAGTGCCAGAGCGGTTGATTGGAGCAGTCTTGAAAACTGTCGAACGTTCACGCGTTCCGTGGGTTCGAATCCCACCTCCTCCTCCATTTAAACACCTGACTATGATTGAAGTTCGGGTGTTTTTTAATATTTGTCGTGTCCATTCTGTGTCCATTAGTCATTTTGAATTAAATCCTTTTGATTTGAACTAAGTAAGTTCATTGCGGATAAAATTTGTTCATTAGCTGTATGAACGTAACGCATTGTAGTTTTTATATCTGAATGGTCTAAAACTTGCTGAATTACAGGTATAGACACATTCATTTGTGCTAAACGAGTCCCTACAGTGTGTCGTAAGTCATGAAATCTAAAATCTACTATGCCTGCCTTTTCCTTTACTG
>CALUSG010000043.1 GCA_944323365.1 Candidatus Gastranaerophilales bacterium | reverse complement strand
TCTGAACATACCTAAAGATTTGTTATCTTTAGCCATTGGTCTTTCACCTTGAAGTACGTGGATATCTACGGCTGTTTGGTTATTTTCTGCTGTTGAGAATACTTGTGATTTAGAAACAGGGATAGTTGTGTTTCTAGGAACCAACGGTGTCATAACTCCGCCCAATGTTTCAATACCAAGTGTTAACGGAGTTACATCCAACAATACGATGTCTTTAACTTCACCGGCAAGAACACCTGCTTGAATTGCTGCACCGATTGCAACAACTTCATCAGGGTTAACTGATTGGTTAGGTTCTTTGCCTGTGTATTCTTTTACTAACTGCTGAACAGCCGGAATTCTTGAAGAACCGCCGACTAATACAACTTCATTGATATCAGATTTAGTAACTCCTGCATCTTTAAGTGCGTTTTCAACAGGGGTTTTACATCTGTTTAAAAGGTCACGGCTTAAGTCTTCAAATTTTGCTCTAGTTAAGTTCAAATCAAGGTGTTTAGGACCGTTTGCATCAGCTGTAATGAAAGGTAAGTTAATGTTTGTTTCCATAACTGATGACAATTCGCATTTAGCTTTTTCAGCTGCTTCTTTAACACGCTGCATGGCTTGTTTGTCGTTTCTAAGGTCAATACCTTCTTGTTTTTTGAACTCATCGCACATCCAGTCCATAATCTTTTGGTCGAAGTCATCACCGCCTAAGTGAGTATCACCTGAAGTTGATAGAACTTCATGGACGCCGTCGCCGATTTCAAGAATTGAAACATCAAATGTACCACCACCTAAGTCAAATACAAGAACTTTTTCTGATTTTTCTTTTTCAAGTCCGTAAGCTAAAGCAGCGGCTGTCGGTTCGTTTACTATACGTAAAACATCCAAACCTGCGATTTTACCTGCGTCTTTTGTTGCTTGTCTTTGAGCATCGTTAAAGTATGCAGGAACTGTGATTACGGCTGATGTAACTTTTTCACCCAAGTATGCACTTGCATCATCTGCCAATTTTCTTAAAATCATTGCAGAGATTTCTTGCGGGGTGTAGTCTTTTCCGTCAATGTTTACTTTATAATCTTCACCCATATGTCTTTTAATGGATGCGATTGTTTTATCAGGGTTTAAAATAGCCTGACGTTTTGCAAGTTGCCCTACTAATCTTTCTCCTGTTTTTGAAAAACCAACGATTGAAGGGGTTGTACGAGAACCTTCTGCGTTGGCAATTACGGTTGGTTTACCACCTTCCATGACCGCTACAACTGAGTTTGTTGTACCTAAGTCAATACCTATTGTTTTTGCCATAATTATCTCCTTTGTAATATATTTTTCTATATTATCGTTATAACATTATTTTTTGAAAAATTATAAAAAATAAACAAAAAATTAATAATTTGCCCGCTTAAAAATTTTAGCGGGCAAAATGTTTATTCAGAAGTTTCGCTGTCCATATTGTTCGAGCCTGGTAAACACACTCCGAATTGGCAATTGGAGTTATATTCAGGATTGTTTGGTGTTGTATTAATTAATTCATCGTAATATGGTTTTATATATTTAGGTTGAAACGCGTCTGTTTTTTTGAGTTCATCTAAAGGGTTCGGGGCGATTCGTTCTTGTAATGACGGATTATCTTCCAGCACAGATGCGGTACATGCTTCGCTGTTATCTATGCTGCAGGATGCTATTGCAGGTAAGGTAAATATGCTTATAAGTAATAATGTAAAAAAAGTTTTCATAATAAACCTCCAGTTGTTTATACAGAATAAACTACCGCAGAGGGTTTTACATTACCTGAAAGTCTTATTGTTTTTGGAAACTTTTTTTAATACTTCTTTAAATGGGATTATAGGTTCCATTTTATATCCGCAGTCATCGGATAATGCTCCTCCCATCGAAAATAATTCTTCTTGAGGATAACGCCGGCATATTGCGGGCCGCCATTTGTGAATTTTACACTTATGAGTTACCGGATCAAGGTTTTGACATTCAAATATTAAACCAATATCATCTTTTCCGATTATTTTTAAATTAGAATAAAAACTATGTAGATATTGAAGTTTTTTGAATTCTTTTTCGTCCTGTAAAACGTGTTTATAGTGTTTAACATATATTTGAGTACAGCATTTGCCGCAGGCCTTGCATTTGCCCGTACGATAGTATTTACGATGAAATATATGTGCTAAAATCCATTTTTTGATTTTTTCTAACATACTAATATTATACAATTTATAATATTAATTTTTGTAAACATTTTATGAATTAAACGCAATAAGAAAAATTCAGGAGAATTAAATTATGTGAGTATAAAATCATATAACCTAAAAAATAACCAACCTTGACCTCTTAAAAAGAGGTCTTTTTTTGAGGATTTTCGGAAGAGCACCGTGTGAGCGAAGCGAACCCAGCCCGTAAGTAGAGGCAAAATCATACTTTTGCCTCTACCCGAATAATCCGAAGTCGAGCAGAGGCATGAGCGAAGTGAAAGACGAGCAACAATTAAACGTTGAGTTTTCGTTGCTGTTGAGAGTGTTGCCATTTAATGCGAGGGCGATTATTGGTTCTGTGAACATATATATACGAATCCAGTCGGTAAGTAGAGCTAATAAACTTTACAAAATTTAAAAATGAGAACAATTCTCACTTTACAAATTAAACATGCTATGTTAGAATTAATCATGTAAAAAGAAAGGTGGTTAGATATGAAATATGTATGTACAGTATGTGGATGGTCAACAGAAGCAGATAAAGCACCGGAAAAATGTCCGTTATGCGGAGCAACAACATTCAAAGCTGTAGGCGGCGGAGATAAAGTTTATGCTTGCGAACACAAAATAGGCGACGGTGTAGTTGAAGATAAAGAAGTAATGGAAGGCTTAAGAGCTCATTTTAACGGAGAATGCACAGAAGTAGGTATGTATTTGGCAATGGCAAGAGTAGCCGAAAGAGAAGGATATCCTGAAGTTGCGGAAGCATACAAAAGATATGCATTTGAAGAAGCAGAACATGCAGCAAAATTTGCTGAATTGTTAGGAGAAGTAGTAACAGATTCAACTAAGAAAAATCTTGAACTCCGTGCAGAAGCAGAGCATGGTGCATGCGAAGGTAAATTAGCAATAGCAAGACGTGCAAAAGAATTGGGTTATGATGCAATTCATGATACAGTTCACGAAATGGCAAAAGACGAAGCACGTCACGGAAAAGGCTTTGACGGTCTTTTAAAAAGATACTTCTCATAAGTATAGATAAAAAGAGCCGGAACAATTGTTCCGGCTCTTTTTTTATATAAATAAATTATATTCTGTTATGCCAAACACCGCCTCTTCTATCAACAAAGGCATCGTAGCAAGACCAAAATCTAAAAATACCAGTTAATCCAAGAAGTGCGTGAGTAACGTTTTTATCAACCGGGTTATCTAAGATTAATTGACCTAAACCTGGCCAAACAATGAGTGATAAAGCAGCAGCCCCAACACTTTTTCCTGAAACTTCACCGGGTTGGCCTGATGTTCCGCCGGCTAAAGCCGGTGTAAATGTTCCAGCCATAGATAATAAGATTGCTAAAACTAAAATTTTTTTCATATTCTCTTCCTTTCTATACGTCAACTAATTGTTTTACCTCTTTACGCTTAATTTTACGGGTAGTTGTTTTTGGTAAAGGTTCTTTTTTAATTATAATATTAGTCGGACGTTTGTATTGTGTCAACTGTTGTGACAATAATTTAACATCTTCTTTTACTAACTTATCAACCGTATCATCATCATACTTGTCGTATAAGTATTCTTTAGGGACAATGACAGCGGTAATTTCTTCGGTTCCATCTTTAGAGCCGAATTTTCTAGACATGCCAAAGACGCAAATTTCAGCGATATATTCACTTTTTTCAAGAGTAGATTCGACTTCTTCGGGGAAAACTTTTTTGCCGCCGGAAAGAACAATCATGTTTTTAATTCTGCCTGTGATATAAATATGTCCGTTATTGCAGATTTTGGCGATATCACCGGTATGCAGCCATCCGTCTTTATCAATAACTTCGGCAGTAAGTTCGGGCTGGTTATGGTAGCCCTTCATGACTGATGGCCCTTTTAAAAGCAATTCACCCGTATTTTCATCAATTTTGGCATCAAAACTTTTAAGAGGCTGTCCAACAGAGGCCAAATCTTTCCGTCTGTTAGTGTTTACGGAAACAACCGGACTTGTTTCAGAAAGTCCGTAACCTTGATATACTTCAATTCCAATTCTTTCAAAGAATCTGCCGACAGCAACATCCAGCGGAGCCCCGCCGGAGATGCAACCCATAAAATGTCCGCCAAATTTATCGTGAATTTTTTTTAACATTAATTTTTTAATGGTATATGATGGTATAAATTTTGCGGCTGTATACATTATTTTAAAACAAGTTTTTACGAATTTTGGTGAATTATTTAATTCAGCTTCAATAGCAGTTTTTAAAAGTTTTAAGAACGCAGGTACAACAATCATAAAATCGACCTTTTTTTCAACCATTATACCAAGGATGTCTTTTGGTTTTAAGCTTTGAGTATAGTATACGGTAAATCCGAAATTTAAAAATGTGGAGAAACCTACAGTCATTTCAAACAGATGATTCATAGGCAGAATAGATAAAACCGTAACGTGTCTGTTTGGCAGTATTTGGTGAAGGGCGATTTCTAAGTCAGAAAGCTGGGCGAACATGTTGGCAAAAGATATTTCAACACCTTTTGGAGCACCTGTAGTACCTGAAGTATAGATGATAAGTGCCGTAGATTTTGAACTTCTATGCCGCCATTTGCATTCATAAATATTCGGGAATTCATATATGCTTGTAAGCCCTAAATTATAAGACGGTTCATCAATCACAAAAATATTTTTGATAGATGTAATTTCTTTTTGTAATTCAAGAGCTAACTGAACAAAAGATTGAGAAACGAGCATAACTGTAGGTTCACAATCCGATAAAATAGAAGTGAGCTCGTATTTAGTTAACTTAATATCTAATGGAACGACCGTCATTCCGGCCATAATAGAGGCAAAAACGCAAGCTCCATATTCGGGTTTTGATTCCGAAAGGATAGCGACTCTTTCGCCTTTTTTAACTTGAACATCAAGTATTAAGTGACTTGCCAATTTCCTGGATAAAAGTCCGATACCTTTGTATGAAAACTCTTTCCATCCTAATGGTGTTCTAATTCCTAAAGCTATTCTATCACTGAATTCATTAGTTCTATCTTCAAGAATTGATAGTATATTGTGACTTCTTGACCCCATAATAATTCCAACTCCTAATAAGAGCATATAATTTATAGGTTTAAAAGTCAAGATATCGTTATATTTTTGTATTATAATCTTAATAAATCGTGAGGTAATAATGAAAAAGGTTTATATAGAAACAATGGGCTGCCAGATGAATAAGTCAGATACCGAGCGGATGTTAGGTATATTGGCACATTTTGGCTATGAAGAAGTGGAAGATCCCAAAGCTGCGGATTTATTGATGGTAAATACATGTTCAATCAGACAACTCAGCGAGGATAAAGCTTATAGTCTGATAGGAACATGGGGTAAATGGAAAAAAGAATTAAATCCGGATTTGAAAATAGGTTTTTGCGGATGCGTCGCTCAACAAAAAGCTGAAAAACTTTTTAAACGAGCCCCGTATGTTGATTTCGTGTTAGGTACTCATAATATATATAAACTGCCCGAAATAATTAAAGCCGTTGAAAACGGTGAAAAAATTTGCGAATGTACAGAAACCCATAAAACAGAAGATACAAGAGGTTTCCAAATTAAACGTGTAAAATCCGTTAATGCCTGGGTAAATATTACAGAAGGATGTAATAATTTTTGCACTTATTGTATAGTTCCATACACACGAGGCCGGGAACGCTCAAGACTTCCTGAGGTTATTATTCAAGAAGCTAAGGCCGCTCTCGATGAAGGCCATAAAGAAATTACTCTTTTGGGCCAAAATGTCGATAGCTACGGAAAAGATTTTAATGATAAAAATTATCGGCTCGCTGAACTTTTGCGGGATCTAAATTCTCTTGAAGGCGATTTTAGGATAAGATTCGTTACTTCATATCCGACTGATATAACTGATGAGCTTATAAAAACCGTTGTTGAGCTGGATAAGGTTTGTGAATATTTCCATATCCCCATGCAGTCAGGCTCAACTGAAGTTTTGAAAAAAATGAACAGGCGTTATACCCGTCAAGAATATGCCGCTATTGTTAAAAAAGTTCGTGATATGGTTCCTGATGTTACAATAACAAGCGATTTTATTGCCGGTTTTCCGGGAGAAACAGAGGCACAGTTTCAGGAAACTTTAACCGCTATTGATGAATTTGAATTGGATTATTGTAATGTTGCGGCTTATTCTCCACGTGAAAAAACAGTCGCTGCTAAATGGGTTGATAAATTTATTCCCGAAAATATTAAAGATGAAAGATTTCAACGTCTTAATAAAAAAGTTCAGGAAAACTGCCTTAAATCCAATTTGAAATACGTCGGACGTGAAGTGGAAGTGCTTGTTGAAAGCTTTTATGAACATAAAGGCAGATTTATAAATACCGGAAAAACAAGAAATAATAAGACCGTTCATATACCTTTCGACAAGGATTTAACAGGACAATTTATTAATGTTAAAATTTCTGATGCCAAAACCTGGTACCTTAATGGCGAGATTGTAATATAAATCTAAAATTTTCCCAAAATTTTTCGTGTTAGATCTATCATTTGCTCGGTTATTATTGAAACATGTACCATGTGTTTTTCTTCTTGATGCCAAATAGAAAATCCGTTTAATACCTCAAGATAAGTGAGCAAAACGGCTGTATTAAAATTAATTTCTTTTAAGTCTTGTTCTGTCATTACTACCTCTATGTTATAACATAGTAATAACATAGTGGCAACACGAAGTCAATAATGTATATTATAATTAAATAATAACAAAATAGTAACAGGACTGATAATTTAATGATAAATAAAAAATTAAGAACAATTGGAAATAGTTATGGCATTGTTATACCAAAGGTATTTTTAGAAGAGATGGGAATAAATCCCGTAATTAATCCTGAGGTAGAGATAGAGGTTGTGGATAAGGTTTTAAGAGTTAAAAAAGCTGTTAAAAGCGAAGACTAATTTTATCTCATTGATTTTATTAATCTATAAATAATTGTTATATCGTGTGATTGTAAATATTCCAAATTTTCAATTATATATTTTTTCATATTTTCTTCTGATGAATTAATATGTTCAAAGTCAAACAGCTGTGGTAATGTCACCTTTAAGGCTTCAGCTATTTTATCAAGACTTTGCACAGGGAAATTATAACCACATTCAATTTTACTTAATGTCTTTTTATCAATTTCTGCAATATCTGCTAATTCTTGTTGCGTAAGTCCTAGAAAACTCCTTAATTCTTTTATTCTGAAACCAAGACGTTTTTTAATTTCTTTCATATATAAAGATTACTCTATAAAATGAATAAATCAAACTGACAAATTGGAGATTATTTGTTGTATTTTCTCTTTTTTTGTAATATTATAAATAATATTATTAAGTATGGAGGTATCTATGGAATTTAGAAAACGTCAAATGGAATTGAGAAAATCTCAAATGAGTCTAATCCTTGAGTTAATGCAGGGTAATACAATTAATGAAATTGCGGTTAATCTTAATTCTACTTATAGCAGTATTCAAAAAAGAACCCAAAATTTGTATAAAAAATTTAATGTTAAAAATCGCCAATCGCTTTGTACTGTCTTATTGCAAGAACACATTATTTCCTCAAAACAGGTTAGCAACAAATTTCGTAATCGCTTTAAAACAAAAATAGTTGATAAACCTATTCCTGAAAAAATAGAAAAACTTACACCGCAAGAATTGGAGTACTTATCTTTAGTTTCAAAGGCAACTACCAAAAAAGATATTATAAAAATTATGAATTTACGCAATATGCACTATTGTAATTATATTCAAGCTTGTATTTGCGAAAAATTAAATGCTGTCAATATGGTTAATGCTCTTTTTATTGCGGGTAAACTTAATCTAGTTTAAATATTACTCGTTTTTGTCTATAATTTTATCGTTAAAAACCCTTATTTACAGCTGTTTTCTGCCTATAATATTATTAAAAAAATTAACCGTTTGTTCTGTCAAAAAAAACAAAATTTATTAACTAGTTTTATATGTATAATTAAACTAATATACTATAGATAAGTTTTAGAATTAAATATATCCTATCTATATGGATTTTTTAAAAAGGTTTGGAAATAATATTGCAAAATACAGGAAACTGAGGAATTTAACACAGGAGCAATTAGCAGAAAGGGTTGGTTTATCGCTTCCGACTATTGCGGAGTTGGAAACAGGTAAAAATTTTATAAAAGCCTCTAATTTGACAAAGATAGTAAATACATTAAACATCAGTTATAAAGATTTATTTGATTTTGGTGAAGTTCCTGAGGACAAATATTTATGTATGATATATGCAAAAGCTAAGTCAATGACGGTAGAGCAGCAAAAGCAAATCTTAAAGATTATGCAAACATTTGAATAGAGATTTAGACGAGTGAGAGTGATTTTGAAAGTGGTTTAAGTTCTTTCAATTTTTGCATTCTGGTTTTGACAAAGTTTGTTTGAGAAGAGTCGGGATTTTGGAGTAAAAATTTCCTGTAATATCTTTGGGCATCGGTTTTTCGGCCGAGTTTATCAAAACAGATTCCTATACCTGCGTATGCTTTGTAGTATTGAGGATTCATTTTTATAATTTGATTTAGGATTAATGAAGCTTCTTTGTATTTTCCCATTTTCATTAACAATGAGGATTTATGCTCGTATGCTTTTATGTATTCGGGTGAATTTTCAATGAGTTTTTGGTAAATCATCAAGGCCATGTCATATTCTTCGCATAATTCGTGGGAAATACCCAGTTGTAAAATAGCTTCGGGGTTGTCAGGGTTGAGTTGTATTGCTTTTATAAAGTTTTTTATTGCTCCGCATGGTATCCCTTTCAGAAGATTGCATACACCGAGTTCAAAGTATGCATTGTAGTTATATTTATTGATTTCCGTTGATTTTTCCAAATAGTAAATAGCTTTTGAATAGTTCTCAAGGTGTTTGTAGCAAATCCCGAGCCCGTAATAAGAGTCTGCGTTATCACGTTTCAGCATAAGTGCGTTTAAGTAATCCGAAATAGCTTCTTTGTAATAGTTTTTTTCTCTTAATTCATCGGCTTTTTTACAAAAGTCATTAATTAGGCTCATGTAATTTGTTTTCTTATTCATATCTCCCCTTTTTATTTAATTCTAAGGGTTTTTACATGTTTGCAGTACCTCCAAAAGATGTATAATTAATCAATCATTGGATTTATTATTTTCTTATGTTATAACATTATTATGAAAAGGGTTTTGGTATTTTTATTTATAACAATGTTTGTTTTACCGGCATTTGCTGATGAAATTAAGCTGGAAAATGTTAAGCAGCAGCATATTGAAATTCCCCAAAAAAATGTTAAATTAAAAGATTCAATGGTAATAAATGATAAGGCGATTATGGATGAAATCGTAAAACGCCAAAAGGAAAAAGACCTTGAAGATATTGAAAACCTTTGGAAGGGAACTGTTGAAAATAACAGAGTTATAGGGTTTGCCCTGAAAAAACTATCAACACCCGAAAGTCAACGCAGAATACATTCATCTTTGATGGCAAAAACTTTATCAGCAATTGTTGCGGGCTCCTCTTTTATACCGTATGCGATGGGGTCTGATTATATGGTTGCGACGGGGGCTTTTGCTGCCGGCAGAATTGCACAAAATTTGATTAACAGAAAAAATATCCCTCAGGAAATTCCGTTAACTGATACTGAATTGATTGAGCTTGCCGGACTTGTTGAAAATTTGCAGGATAAAATTATTAACGCATATTATAATTATAAAAATTCTTTAATACAGTTGAAAGAAACTCGTTCTAGACAGCTTTTGTACAGTAAAAATTACGCAAAAGCCATGGATGAAGAGGATTTCCTGGAAATAGCCATTTCATCGTCTTTGTACGACAATGTTGTTATTGAAGAATTTTATTATATGCAGGTTGCAAAAAAGTATCATCTTGAGCTGCAAAGACTTGCGGGTAAAAAGGTTGTAGATAATTTAAACCTGTATCAATATAATTACAATGCGGCATTATTAGGGGATAAGGCCGGAGGTGCAAATGTTAAAAAATAGTTTTTTGGTAATGTTTGTTCTAGCTTTTGGCGGTGCTGTGTGGGCATTGGATTATAATGATATAAATTTCCCCAAAGATCCGGCTTACAGGCTTGGAACTTCTGAGGCTCCTGAAAAAATTTATGTCCGGGCTGAGGTTGAATCCGTACCAAAGGAATATGTTGAAAAAGATAAATCAATTGAACATTCGCCTGATGATTTAACTTACGCAGATTTAAGCTTGAAACGTATGTCCAGTGAGATAGCAACGGAATTAGCATTAGAAGAAAAAGAAATGGTTTCGGATTTGACGTTATTATGGCGAGGAGCTGCAACTCAAAGTGATACAATAAATTTTGCACTTTATAAGCTTGCTAACCCTGATGCTGATAAACCTGATGAAAAATCAGTAAAAAAAGTTCTTGCGACTATTGCTAGTATGTCTACAATGGTTGGAGCGGGCATGGGTAACCCTATTTTAGCAACCGGTTCCTTAATCGGCGGTAATGTGTTAGGTATTATGTCGCAGGATACTAAGGCTTTGAATTATAAATACACAAAAGTTACTGATGCTGATATGATTATTCTTGTCAGAAAAATTGAAGAGCTTCAGCAAAGAGCTGTAAATCTTTATTATGATTATATGACGGCTAGAAAACAGCTGGCTATGATTGAAAAACTTGTTAAGCAAAGAAAAAAGAATTATGAGTTAGCACAGGATGCCTCAAGAGAAATTATTCTTATTACGGATGCTTATTACAGAACATCTCTTGACATGCAGTCTAAAGCTAAGTCTGATTTCTTGGCAAAACGTGCTGCACTGGAACAATTTGTCGGCAACGAGGTCTTTTCCCAGTTCGAAAAAGAGGTTTCCGCAAGAGAAAAAGCTGAAAAATGAAACTTATACCGTTTGAAATAAAATCAGGCAAAGAAAATATGCAAATCGATTCGGATTTGCTGTTCAATTCCATTAAAAATAAACTTAATGAACCTATTTTTAGACTTTATGGTTGGAGTCCGGCATGTGTGTCTTTAGGGCGTAATCAAAATGATGAGTTCATTGATTATGAATTTTTAAAGTCCTGTAATATTGATGTTGTAAGACGTTTGACCGGCGGCAGAGCATTGCTTCATGATAATGAAATTACTTATAGTATTATTTGCCCTTCAACATATTTGAAAAATGGTTCAAGTGTTGTGGAATCTTATAAGGAAATTTCTCAAATTTTGATTGATAGGTTTAAGTTGATTGGTATTGATTTGACCATTGGCGGTGAAAAGTCTGTTCAAACTAAATTTGATTATTGTATGCTTATATCTACCGGAGCGGACTTGTGCTATAAGGGTCAAAAACTTATAGGGTCTGCACAGTATCGTAAAGACGGATATATTCTTCAGCATGGATCAATTTTGTACGATTATAATATAAGTCTTTTGGAAAAAATTTTTGGTGAAAAAATTGATACTAAGTCAATTACTTCTATAAAAGAAATTAATCCAAATATTTCCCCAAAAGATATAATCGATTTATTTATGCAGGTTCAATAACTGTTCCGTCTTTTGTGTCTTTTATTAGAATACCGGAGTCTTGTAAGGAAATTCTGATTTTGTCTGCTATTTCCCAATTCTTTTCTTCACGGGCTTTTTTCCGGTAATCAATTAAAGCTTCAAGTGAATTGAAATTTTCACCTAAAACTTCTGATACATTTTTTAGGGCATTGTTAATTTCTTCATCGGTCAAAGCGGCTTTTTCAAAGCTAAAACCAAGTACACTCGCTAATTTATGTAAAATTGTATAGGCATCTTTGTCATCTTTGTTAGCTTTATTTGTCAAGTCAAATAGCACCGCCAAAGCTTTTGATGTGTTTAAATCATCATCCATTGCCTCTACAAATTGTTTGTATTCATCTGTTTTCGTTATATCTAACTCTTCGTTAATTTTTGTCCTTTTTGCATTTAGTAAACGCTTTACACCTGCTTGTGCAGAAGATAGTGCCTCGTCAGAAAATTCTACAGGCATTCTGTAGTGGTTTGTTAGTATAAAAAATCTTATGGTATTTGCATCATATTTTTTCAATAATTCATCTATCGTTAAAAAATTACCCAAAGATTTTGACATTTTTTCTTTATTTATAGTAACAAATCCGTTATGAAGCCAGTAATTTACAAATTTGCAGCCGTTTGCACATTCGGATTGTGCTATTTCGTTCTCATGATGAGGAAATATAAGGTCAGCTCCGCCGGCATGGATGTCTATGGTTTTCCCTAAATACTTCCTGCTCATTGCTGAACATTCAATATGCCAACCTGGACGACCTATGCCCCAGGGAGAATTATATCCGAATTTTTCATCGTGTTTCCATAACGCAAAGTCTAATGGATCTTCTTTATGCTCTCCTACTTCAATCCTTGCTCCGCTTTCTAATTGATCTATTGGCTGTTTTGATAGCTGTCCGTATTTTGAGAATTTTTTTACTCTGAAATATACATCTCCATTTGATTCGTATGCATATCCGTTTTTGATTAAATCTTTTATAATAGATATCATTTCACCGAGTGTTTTTGTCGCAAATGGCTCAATATCAGGTTTTAATGTGTTTAATGCTTTCATTGAGTTCTCAAATTGCTTATACCAGTATTGTGAAACCTCTTCGGGTGTTTTGTTCTCTTTTTCAGCTTTTTTTAAAATTTTGTCGTCCACATCTGTAACATTTCTGCAATATGTTACGTCATAACCTTTGAATTTTAAATATCTATATAACACATCCCAGGTTATATAACACCTTGCGTGCCCTAAATGTGCGTAGTCATATACTGTAGGCCCGCATACATACATTTTTACTTTGTTATCTTCTATCGGCTTAAAATCTTCAACTTTATTGGTATAAGAATTGTGTAATTTCATGTAAAAAACCCTCTTTTTGATTATATTATATATCAAACAAGAGGGTTTTTATCAACTTATACTGAAAACATTACTTCGATTTCATTTTTTGTTAGACCTGTTCCTTCGATTAAATCATCAACAAAAATATCTATGTAATATTGACCATTATCATATTGTGGGGCTTTGTACAGGTCAAAGTTTCCGCCGCCTCTTTCCGTCTTATTACATCTTAAACTGCCGGGCGGTAGATTTAACTTAAGAATTTGTTTTACATCACCTAAAGTTACTTTTTCATTAGGATCTGCATAGTTTTCAATACGGATGTAATCACCTGTTTTTCCATCAATTAAAAAATTGCCTATTGTTTCGAAAAATCCCGGGTCATTGTATGTAGCGTTACCTTTTGCAATTTGTTCTTGTAAACTTTTAATTGCAACTTCTTGTTCGGGTTTTAAACCCTTTTTTGTAAAAAATACTATTCCATCAATGTCTTTTGTCTGTACTGTTGTCTTAGCTGAAGTTATACCTTGAGCTTTTGACACAGCATTAATACCTTCTACCATAATATATTCTCCTTATATGTTTTAGTTACGGCTGAATTCTAAATAAACTTTAATATAAATTGATTTTTTTTACATAATTTTACATATTGTTTAATAAATCAAATATTTTATTGACAGGCTCAACCAGTTCTTGAATCGGGCATTTTTCGTCAAGTTCAAGCGTGACAGTCGGAATATTTCGTTCAATTCCGCAATATGTCCCGAAACTCCCAGGTGTAGGGTAACCTATGCTCGCTTCAACCGGATAAGAAATTATTTTTCCGATTTTTTCGGAAATATCTTTTGCCGGCCCGTCATAATTTACAACCTTAAAAGGAGCATGAAGTGTCACTATTAATTCAGGTTTATATTCTTCAATAACTTCTATTAAAAATTTTGTTTCTATTTCGCTTGCAGGACTATTTCCGCCAAAAAATTCATTTTTTTCTGTTAACTGCCAGTTTTTTGTCGGGAAATTTCGGTTTAAATCAATATCATTTGCGTTTGTACGTTTTTTGTTTTTTAGTCCGTCAGGGTTCAAGCAAGGAATAAAAAGAAGAGAACTGTTTTTTTGTAACGATATATAGTTTTCAATAAGATATTTACCCTGCGGTTCCTCACCGTGAAAAACCCCTATAACAAGAATCTTTTTAAAATTCTTGTTTCCTAAAAGCTCTATTTTATTACCTAATTCAGTTTTTGTCTGTTTTAATATTTGCATAATAAATTATTAATCTGTATGTGATGTAATTCCTATTGATTTGTTGTTATCTATTTCTATTGTATGACGTATTAAAGAATGTGCCATCAAAAGCATATATGGATTTATTTCTGTTGTTTGTGACATATTTACCTTTGCTTTTGCAAGTTTTTCTTCTGATTTAGCTTCTTTTTCATTAAATGTCACAACAGAATTCATTGAGTAATTTTTTTCTTCATTTTGTATTCTAAGCAGCAGTTCTTCTTTTGGAAATTCTTTTGAACATTCAATTGATACATGAACTGAATTTGAAGTTTCAAGTATTAATGTGGCAGTTACAACGCCGTAATTTATTGTTGAAATAGTTATAGTCAAAATACTATCACTTTCTTCGGAGTTTTCGTTTGTTTCAATATCAAGGTCGAAACCTACACCTTCTTCCAGCGGGAGCCAAGGGAGGTATAAAAGCATTAAGATTTTTAGTGTTTGAGCCGGCTCATTTTGTGCAGCTGCTGCCATGCTGTTGTTGATTAATCTTGCCATTTCTTTTATTTGGCTTAAATCTGTTATGCCTTGTTTAGATGCTGCAGTCATTGCGGTTATAAGTTTTGTAACAGCTTCTTTTCCGTTTGTCTGTATCATTTGAGCTATTAATGATAAATCTATCATACCGTTCGGCGATAGTGCAAGATTTTTTATGGATGATTGTAATTGTGTTGCCAGCTGGGTCTGAATGATAGTTTGAATTTGATTTGGCATTGTTAAACCCTGTAATTGAGCTAAAATTTGTGCTTGCATTTGCGATAATGCATTTTTTTGAGCAGCAATTTGAGCGGAAAACATTTGATTAAACTGGTTTAATGTAATACCTTTTTGTATCATAAAAATATATTCATTTAAATTCCTCGGTAACTGCATAATTTCTTTTACATAAACAGCTCTATCAATACTTTGCAGAGTATTCATTTGTAAATTAGTTGTTGCGGTTGTTTGAACAGGTGTCGGAATATTTTGTTGTATATTTTGTGAAAAATTTTCGGCTGCAGGCATGGGTTTAGACGTTATGGAATGATTTACAAACATCTGTGCGTTTGTAAACTTCATTAACATTCGTCCTAAATCAAAGTTATTCATGGTTTTATTTTAACGGATTTTTAGTCAAAAGTCTAATTTTTTATTGGCAGATATGATTGCGGATAACTATAATCTTCTTTAAATCCGAGATGTCTGTACATTTTTAGTGCTTGAAAATTGTTTGTTTCTGTACAAGTATTTATTTCAGTAATTGGTTTTTCTGCATTTTCAACCCATTTAACTATACGTTCTATTGAATATTTAAGCATTAATTTTGAAAGGCCACGTCCCTGGTGTTCTTTCTTTATTGCTACAATCGGAATATTGACTATTTTCCCGCCGGTTAAATTCATAAAACAAAATCCTACAGGGTTATTATCGCACATTAAAATACTTGTAGCTTCTGGTAAAAATTCAGCATATATGTTTTGGGTAATTTTTGTTAAAATATCAAAAGTCCCATCTAATGTTTTAAATCGTGGGTCAAACAGTGCATCGGCACTTTCTTCAAAAGCTTCTTGTACAATATTTACAGCTTCATTAAAATATTTTTCGTCCCAAGGAATTACGCTATAACAGCCTGGGGAATTTTTTGTTTGTGTCATTCTTAATATTTCTATTGAATTCGTCCCGCTCATTAAAAATCTCATTACAGCTATACCGACAAATTTAAATCCAAAGCGGGCTAATTCCCCTATTAACGTCTTTTGTGCTCCAAGCATAGGGTAACATACTATTTTATTTTTTCGTTCTGCTTCTGTTTCTTCTAAAAATTTTTCTATTAAATATTTACTTCTTAAAAGTTCATTTTCAATATTTAAAGAATGGATTATATTTAGTTCAATTGCCTCAGAAATCATTGTTGTATATACTAAAAATGCTGTAGGAACGGAGTCTTCCAAAAGTATTATACATTTTATAAGTTCTTTTTTTGTTGAATCTATAAAATCTTCAAATGTTAAAGGCTCGAGTTCAAAATTATAATCTGTTCCCGCACGTGTCCTAAAATCATTGTAAACAGGTTCAAATCCTTTATAATCTTCTTCTGATA
>CALUSG010000042.1 GCA_944323365.1 Candidatus Gastranaerophilales bacterium | reverse complement strand
GTATATTTGTTTCTTCTATATCAGAAAAAAATTTGTAAATAATACCGTTTGTCAGGATAATAAATTTAGCTTTACTGGCTGTAAAGTATTTAAATAGCTGACCTGCATGTTTTTTTATATCAAGTTTATCATTATTGACCTTTTTGCATTCAATTAAAATAATTGGCTTACCTTCTTTTAATACTGCATAATCTACTTTTTCATCTTTTTTAAGTCGACTATCAGCAACAAATTCGGGCACAACTTCAAGCGGGTTAAATACATCATAGCCAAGAGTAGTTAAGAATGGCATAATCAGGGCATTTTTAGTTGCTTCTTCTGTTTGTACATTGTCTTTTAATGCCAATACACGATCTTTCAACTGTTCAATTTTTTCTGAAAATTCCATCTTAAATCCTTTCTATGAGCTATGTCAATAAATAATAAATTTGTAAATTATTACTTAAAAATCGGTACCATATAGGAAATGACCTTTTTTTACTTATAGCATGGTATTATTTTCGTGTCAATTACCTTATGAATACAGAAAAAATCTTGCATTCCTTTAATATGTTATTGCCTTTTATTTCACGAATGTTAATTTATTGACTGAAATGCTATAATATAATATTATTTAATTAAGGAGGAGTTATGCAGAATTTTGAATTTTACGGGCCAACGCATCTCGTGTTTGGTAAAGATACAATAAAAGAACTTTCAAGGTTAATACCAAAAGACAGAAAAATTTTAATAACTTATGGCGGTGGATCTATAAAATCTAATGGTGTTTACGATCAGGTTAAACAGGCACTACAAGGTTATAATGTCTTTGAATTCGGCGGGATTGAACCTAATCCTAAATTTGAAACTCTTGCTAAAGCTATTGAAATAGTTAAAAAAGAAGATATTAACTTTTTACTTGCTGTCGGCGGCGGGTCTGTTCTTGATGGTACCAAATTTATTGCTCTCGCCTCAAAATATACTGGTGATGACGATGTTTATGATGCTATTATGAAACATGGTAAACTTCCAAATTCTGCTGTTGAGCTCGCTGATGTTATTACTCTTCCTGCAACAGGCTCTGAAATGAATTGCGGCGGGGTTATTTCCAAAATTTCCACTAGTGAAAAACTAGCTTTTCACAGCCCTCATGTTTTTCCTAAATTTTCTATTATTGATCCGTCCGTTACTTTTACTTTACCTGTAAGACAAACTATAAACGGTATTGTTGATACTTTTGTACATACAATGGAGTTTAATTGTACTTATGATGTTAATTCTCCACTGCAAGATATTTGGGCTATGGGTATTTTGAGAACTTTAATTTCTGAAGCCCCTAAGGTGCTCGCAAATCCTCAAGATTATGATGCCAGAGCAAATTTGTTTTGGTGTGCTACCTGCGGTTTAAATTACTGGATTTCTTGCGGTGTCCCTCAAGATTGGTCTACACATATGATCGGTCATGAATTAACTGCATTTTATGGTATTGATCATGGCCAAAGTCTAGCTATTGTTGAACCACGTTTATTGCGTAATCAAAAAGTAGCTAAATCTTATAAACTTGCTAAAATTGCTCGTGAAGTATTCGGTATTCAAGAATCAGTTGATTTAAAAGCCGCTGATATGGCGATTGATAAGATTGAAGAGTTTTATAATTCTATCGGAATGAAAACTAAACTTGCTGATTATGGTATAAATCCACAAGAAGCTGCTGAAAAAATCCGTGAACGATTTAAAGAACGTAATGTAGCTTTTGGTGAAAAATGTGCTATAACTGCTGATGTGGCTTATGATATCGTTAAAGCTTGTTAGTGAGGTTTTATGAGTAAAATTTTAAAAATTGATAATGGTACTGTTGTAATTGGTAACGACGATGGCTCCATTGTTGATGTAAATATTAATGATTGTGCTAATTTTATACCTAATGTCGGAGATATAGTCGAAGTATATTTTTCTGATAATAAAACGATTGTTTATAAAAATAGTAAAACTATTTATAAACCGTTATATCCTGGACAAAGAGTCGTTAACCAGGTTGTATACGCTTTGTTAGCCTTGTTTTTAGGCGGTTTGGGCTTTCATAAATTCTATACAGGACGTATTGGATTGGGCATTTTATACCTGCTTTTTTGTTGGACAGGAATTCCTTCTCTTTTAGGCCTTATTGAATCTATAATAGCAATTTCTAAGAAGTCTGACGATAACGGAAATATTATTGTTTAAGCTAAATAATTAAGTTTATTTTTATTTTTTATATCTTGTGCTTGATTACGTATGCTTCGTGCTTCATTTGCAACTTTATAATCTTGTGCGGATGGATCGCTTGGTGCTAATGCTGCTTTTATAACTGTATCAGCATGTTTAATTGTTTTGTCCGGATTTTGGTGGTCTAATTTTGGCATTTGTATTTCTACATGTCCACCTGTTGGTATACCTTCATTATTTTTTTCTATAACAATCGGACCGCCGAATGATCCGGCTGCATTTTTATGTGCCAACTCATGAGTGTATATTTCATCATATCGTTGTTTTATTATGTTTTTCTTCTGTATTGTATACAAATTTGTTACATTCATTATATTTACCCCTACACACAATTTATTATACTACAAGGTTAGTAATTTTTCAAGTCTTATATAGTTTCTGTAAAGTTAAAATTTTCATCATTAACTTCTCTTAAAAAATTTGTCCAGCCATTGTAATATTCAGCCAGTGCATAAGTGTAACCAATGATGATAGATCTGTAAGATTGTTTCATAACAATTAGTGCGGTTATATCAGTTTCTCCGTTTTCATAGTTGTCTTTTGACATTTCTATCATTTGTTCAGAGTTTTTTAGAATTTTGTTTTCGTAGTAATTTAAATTTTCCGCTGCTGTTAAAAATTTTTCATATGCAGCGGTTATATCTTTTATAGCTTTATTCTTTACAGATGAAAATTTTAGTTCAGCTTGCTGAACTTTGTATGCTGCATTTTGAATTTCAGGCGAATAATTGTAAAATAATGGTATATTTACTAAGCTTGCTCCTGCATAAGCTCCGTTGTTGAAATTCCCGCTGTCTGTTCTGCTTGCGACTTGATAAGCATAGCCGCCGGTTAGCGATATATCAGGTACTCTTTGACGTGCTACAACCGTTAGATTTTTTTCGGCTATGTCTATTTCTTGTTTCGCTATTTGTAAGTCATAGCGATTGGGAAGTACTTTTTCTATTATTTTATCTATTGATGGAAATTTATAATTTGGGTCAGGAGTCAGCATTTCTTTAAAATTATTTTCTTCCGAAAATAATTTATCTTTACTGTCATATGTAATTTTATTAGGGTCGTTTATTATTTTGTTAAAACTTGAAAGAGCTGTTTTTACGTCAACTTTTGCTGTGTTTACCTGCGTTATAAGCTGATTAAGTGCGATTTCTACCTGAATAGTGTCAATTTCAGGCTCTTTGCTGCCTTTTGTTCTGACTTTTGCTATGTCTAACAGTTCTTCCTGCAGTTCTAATTGCTGTTCAAGTGCATCTAAAATAGATTTTGTCGCAACAAGGTTTATATATGCTTCTCTTACATCCATTTTTAAATCAAATGTCGTGTAGTTTACATTCTTTTGTGTAAGTTCTAAATTTGATATTGCAAGATTTTTTCTTGCACTTCTTTTAGCTATTTCTATATTTTGGCTAACCCCAAGCTGCTTTGGCTCGCTGGCACCGGCTGCTCCTAAAAAATAAAATGCATTAATTTCGGGGTTTTGCAAACGATTTGCCACTTTTATGTTATTTTTGGCTATGTTTACCTCAATTTGGGCGGCCTGTAAGTCTATATTATTTTCAATTGCGGCATCTATTGCTTCATTTAAGTATACTTTTTTAATATCTTCTATTGCATCTGCACAGTTGCAGAATGTTATAAACAACATTAATACTATAATAAATCTATTCATACTTTTTATATTGTAACATAAATTTTAAAAAATTTTTCAAGCACAAAAAAAGACCGGGCCTTAACCCGGTCTTTTAAAAAAGTGCTTATTTTAATGTTGCACCATATTCGCTAACTAATGTAGCTAAGCTTCTTGTATAACCGAATTCATTATCGTACCAAACTTTCATACCAATGTGGTTTCCGTTTACTACTTTAATAGCTTCCGGTACATATAATCCGCTTTCTACTTGTCCTTGAGCATCTCTTGATGTTGTGCCTTTAGGAGCTTTTCTGATTAAGTTAGCGTATTTTGGATCATTTTCAGCTTCTTTAAGTGCTGCTTTTAATTCTTCTTCAGTTACAGGTTTTTTAGTAACTATAGAAAGAATAGCCATTGAAACAGCTGAGGTTGGAACTCTTGTTGCAAATCCATCCATTTTGCCGTTTAAGTGAGGAATTACTTTTCCAGTTGCTTTTGCTGCACCTGTAGTTGTCGGAATCATTACATCCAAAGCACCTCTATTTTTAGCATCTGCTTTTGATTTAGCTTTATCTGTAACTGATTGAGATCCTGTAGCTGCGTGTGTTGTATCAACAATTACACTATCAATACCAAATTTTTCATCAATTAATTTGATATATGGAGATATACAAGTTGTTGTACAGCTTGCTGCTGAAACTACGTTACCATTTTTAGCTATTTCTGAAATTTTATCACTGTTTACACCGGGGATGATAGTTAACATATCATCTTTTGCAGGTGCTGAAAGTACTGCACCTTTAACTGTTCCGCCAAGATGTTTTTGCATTTTATCTTTTGTTGTATTTGCACCTGTTGTGTCAACTACAATTTCAGTGTTTTGTTCTGACCAATCTACAGGGTTTCTTGTAGCAACTACTTCTATTGTTTCTTTTCCGCCACGTTTTGATTCAACTTCTAAGAATGTTTTGTCATCTTCTCTTTTTACACCTAATTTGATGTTATCAGGCATGTTACCTAATACATTAGAATGCGTAATTTGAGCTAATAAATCTTCTTCAGGAACATCATTGATAGTTTTACCATCTTTAAGTCCCATAGAACCCATATTAAGCATTACAAGGTTTTGATTAGCATATACTTTACTTAATTTGTCCCAAGAGCTGTATACTCCTTCAGCACCGTGTTTTGCTAAAATGTATTGGCGTTCATAGTTTTTACCAATACCGCTTCCTGCCCCGTTTACACCGACTTGAACTAAGCTTTTGTCATTTTTCTTTTCAATACCGGTGAAACTAATTTTTTGTACTTGCATTTCTACTCCTTTACTCTTAAGTTTGACATGTATTTAAATCTTGTAAAAATTTAATTTGCTATTTTTAGGTTTGTTATTGTTACAAAACTAAATATTTGATGCAGTTATATGTATTTATTATTATATGTCAAAAATATTTTGTTAAACCATTTATTAACTTATATTAAAATAAATTGACAGTATATTATGAAAATGTTAAATTATTTCTTGTAGAGTTATTTATAGAGGTTTTTATATGAAAAAAGCGTTTACTTTGGCGGAAGTTTTAATAGCGATGACCATAGTTGGAATAGTATCAGTTTTGACAGTTCCCAGTGTTATGCAAAATACTTTTACAAAAACTAATGTAGCTAAATTACAGGCAGTGTATGCTCAGGTATCTCAAGCTGTTAAGCAGGCTATGATTGATGAAAGAATTACTGATTTAAGAGATAGTGAGTATGCCGGTTGTAGTGATGATTATAACTGTAATAAGGCTTTTATTGAAAAATATTTTAATGTTTCCAAGGTTAGTGATTCTGTGACGGATTGTTTTGCAGGGACGTATAAAGAAACCAAGAATGCTGATTTAGCTAATTCAATAAATTATATAAAAAAAGATAATGCAGGCTATGCAATATTGACAAACGGAGCATCTATTGCTCTTGAACTTTCTTCAACGATGACATCTGCAACTTCAAAAGTACATTTTGTTGTTGATGTTAATGGTAAAGAAAGTCCGAATATTTTTGGAAGGGATTTGTTTCAGTTCTTTGTATATCCGGATGGTTTTGTCGGGGTAAAAGAGGATACATGGACTTTTGATGATGATGAAGATGCTGCGGATTTGAATACACAATTAACTGCTAAATGTACAAATTCTACCGATTATCCTGCTGCGGCTTGTTTTTTATTACTACAACAAAATAATTGGAAGGCTAGTTATTAATTATGAAAAAAGCGTTTACTTTATCTGAAGTTTTGATTGCAGTGACAATAGTTTCTATTCTTTTGGTAGTTACGGTTCCTGTTGTATCTTCCCATATGAATAAAAAAACTCAGGTAACACAATTACAAAGCGTTTATTCTGCAATTAATAACGCTGTTGGGCTTTTGATGACTGATGAGCGAGTCAGAGATTTAAATAATTCTTCTTTATGTTATAAAACTGGCTCTTTTGATATAGAAGGAACTGTCGGAGCTTTTATAAAAAAATATTTTAATATAACTAAAGATTGCGGTTTAAAATCTGAAGGCTGTTTTGCTGATTCTTATAAAAATTTGACTAGGGAAGAGGCAAAAACATTTCCTGATAACACAGCATATTTTGCGATGATTTCATCGGGTGCTGCTATTGCTATCAGGCCAAGTGATTCTAATGATGATAATGCTATGGAGGTTGTTGTTGATGTAAACGGACCGTCTATTCCTAATGTTGCAGGGCGTGATTTGTTTCAATTTTGGATATATAAAGACGGATTTGTAGGGTCTAAACATAATTATACAAATATCCCGGCACTTACAGTTTCTTGCAGAGAAAGTTTATACGGTGAAGGTTGTTTTGATAGAATTATTAATGCCGGTTGGGTTATGGATTATTAATGTTGGGGTTAAACAAAAATTTTAACTTAATATTTTCAACTTTTATCAGTTATTTACCATCCAGGTTTTTAGTAGTTTTAAATGCTGTTGTTATTATTCCTATACTTGCTCATTTAATGTCTGTTAATGAGATGGGAGTTTTTCAGTTAAGTATTGGAATTTTGAATTTGGTGTGTACGTGCTCATCGGATTGGATATCAAAATCTGCCTTGAGATTTTATGAAAAATATAAGTATTTAAATAGGTTGGATGAGTTTTTTTCTAATACTATTTTTATTACAGTTGTTGTTTATTTTATTATTATTCTTTTATATATAATTTGTGGTAACTGGATTTGCGAAAAATTTTTTATACCTCAAAATATATTATTGTTGACGTTATTTTTAGTTATTCCGGTTGGCATAAGACAATTTCTTTATCAAATGCTAAGGGTTTTTGATCGGCCTTTTTTATACATGTTTAGTATTGTTTTTTATCAGTTTGCTTTAATAGCTTTGTTTTTATTTTTTTCTCATCTTATGCCAAATATTTTTGCAATTATTTTTGCAATGGCTGTGGCGGTATTTGTAATTGATATTTACATAATTAATGTTATAAGATTCAGGTTTAATTTTGTACCTAAAGTTGATACGGTTATTTTGTTTGAAAGCCTTAAATATGCTTTGCCGCTAATTATTACCAATACAAGTATTTGGGCAATTTTAAATATTAATAAATTCGTTTTTCAGTATAATAAAATGTTCCATGATACAGCGGTTGCAGGTGTTTCATGGCTATTTACAACAAGTATTTTAACACCTCTTTTTTCTACTTTTTTATTTGCTGTTTTTCCCGCTATTATTAAGAAATTTGAGGGGAAAAACAGAATTAAACCTTTTGTAACTAATACTATTCAGCTTTATTGTGCTTTATTTATTCCTGTTGTTATTTTTTTCTGCGGATTCTCTAAAAATATTGCCTATATTGCTTTTGCTAATAAATATCACGATGCTTTTATTGCTATATCCTTTTTTGCAGTGAGTTTATTTTTCCATGAGTTAATGAAACTTTTCAATATTAAATATCATTTGCAGAATAAGACGTATATTGAAATGGCTGTAACATTTTTGATAGGGCTTATCGGGCTAAATTTGAATTTTCTATTAATCCCGAAATTTGGTCTTTTAGGAGCGGGGCTATCTATGTTAATTGCTATTTTGATGCTGTTTACTGCTAATCTTATTATTCAATTTATGGATTATGTAAGTTATTTTAGAATTGTTAAAACGTCTTTATGCTCAGTGGTTATTTCTTTAGCGGTATTTTTTGCTGTCCAAATTTTTATACCTATTTTTATATTGCAAATATTGTTTTATATCTTTTTTGCTTATCTAATATCGGTTATTTTAGCTAAAAAAATATTTGGTTAACTATTTGAAACTTTATATTAAAACGTTTTTTATCTTTTAATAGTTTTACCTTTACATCGTTCCAAAAAATTTCTTCCGAAAGTGTAGGTTTATATCGTACCCAAACGGTGTATCGAACTTTAGGCCCGGAAAGCTCTTTTTTGTCTATAAATTTGTATTCTACATCAGCTAAATCGTTTGCTATAGCAAATGATTTTAAATCTTTCTCGGAAATTTGTTTTGTAAAATCATCTTTTACTATTCCCATAAGATTCTTATCAAGCCAGCAGATGTCAATTTTATGAAATCCGGAGTTCTTTAGAATATTATTGAAAACATTTATATATGATAAAATTTTGTCTGTATCCGTTGCAGTTTTTACTATAGTTTTATTTAAGATATTTACAACTTCATCATTTAGAGTTAATTTATGAAATTCTTTTAATTTTACCGGTGAGTTTACTGATTTTAATTCGGAATATAGATTATTCGTGAATTCTTCCAGTATTTTGTATTCAGCTTCATTGAATATTGGTTTCATTTCAATCAGAATTTGTTTCATTACGTTTACATGATTTGTTATTTCGTTGTTGTATTGTGCCTTTAAATACATATTAGGCATTGAGGTTATTTGGATTAGATTATTCAAAGCTGTTTGGTAATCATTTAAAAGTTTTATTTTGGGGTTATTTAGCGTTTTGTTTATCGTTGTATTTATTTCTTCTGCAGTTTTGTTATCCAGCACCGGTAGTATTAAATCAGTACATTGCAAAACTCTTTTGTATAATTTTATAGGACGATCTTGCAGCTCTTTTAAATTTGAAAATTCTTGTAGATGCCTTTTAAAGTTAAACATTCTGTATTCTATATATTTTTCATCATCATTTAACATATTTAAATTCTTTAAATATTTAAATGACGATGTGAAAACAATCGGTACAAAAAATCTTCTTGATAATTGCAATCTCTGTCCGGAAAATGACTCAGCTACAATTTCTGCGTGTACAATATCGTCACCATATTTTATATCAGCATAAAAATCTATAATTATACTTAATTCTCTAAGCATGGTACGTGTATTTTTACTATATTTTATTGTATTTGTATAGACATATAGCGGAGCGTAGTCTTCTATTAGTATTTCGTTATCCTTTAATATAAACGGAAATAGCATTGGTATTTCTTTTTCGTATTTATCATACATGATTTTTTTGGTGTATTTTATATAGTTCTTGTGTTTGAAAATTTCGGGTATTCCTTCTTGAATATCTTCAATAGTTTCATTTTGTTTTATATAAAGATTCTGTAATGTTCCTAGTACAGTGTAGTTTGTAAAAAATTCTTTGGAATAATTATCGTTTATAAAATTGTACATTGCTATTTGAAAACTTATCATTTTTTCATTAAGCAAACGAGCAATTTCTCTACTGTTTTTACCATTATATTCAAATGTTCCCAGGTTAACTCCTATAGCATAATCTAAATCGTTTGGTATGGGGTTATTTTTTATAAAGCCTGAGCCATAACCGTTTCTGTATATTAATTTACATCCTTTAACTGTTGTGGCGGCATATTCTGCAGCTGTATCTATTTTTTCTATTGATTTTGATATGTACGGAAAAACTTTTGTGTTAACATTCGGATTTACCCATACAAACTGCACTGTAAAACGGTCAATAATCAAATATATTAGTATTATGACCAAAATTAATAGAACATAATTCTTTTTCATTACAACCTCTATAATTTAATTATAGCATAGAGATTAAACTTCAATAAATAACCTTTGCCCAACAATATTTTGTTTGCCGTTGTAATAACCGGCAAAATATCCGCCTCTTACAGGATTATTTTTGGCATATGTATTTGCACTGTTATAATTTACAAAAGGATTTCTTCCCATTGATGCCTGGGTCGCAGGTTGTGCTACTGCCGTTACTGACGGCCCTGATAATACTTTTGTTAATAAATTTACAATACTTGCCATAAAAACCCTCTCTGTGGATTGATTAATGATAAATATTTCTATGTCATTATTATAGCACGAGTTATCTGAAAATCTTAAAATTTCTTAATAAAATCATCCTTTTTATGTAGTATAATTTTTATATGAAAAATAAAAAAATATTGATAGTAGGTAATTTATATGCATTAACAAAATTTATTTCAACAAAGGTTGAAAAAGTTTATGTCGCACCCGGAAATTCTATGATGTCTGAATTTGCAGAATGTATTGATATCAGAGAAGATAATCCGGAGGAATTACTTAAATTTGTTGTTGATAATGATATTGATTTAACCGTTGCAGTATCTAAAAAAGCTATTTTGAGCGGAATTTCAGATGTGTTCCAAGCTAATGGGGAGTTGATTTTCGCCCCATCTGCAAAAAGTGCGGAATTTGCTATTTATAAATCTGCTGCAAAACGATTTCTTTATAAATTACGTGTACCGACTCCTAGGTTTGGTATCTTTGAAAAATTACCTTTGGCATTAGATTATTTAAAAGAGGTATCTTATCCGTTAATTATAAAATCTGATTGTGATGATTCTGTCATGTCTTGTTGTTGTACTTATGAACACGCTAAAGTTTTTGTTGAAGATCTTTTTTTATGCGGTGAAAGAAAAGTTATTATTGAAGAGTATTTATACGGAAATAGATTTACTATGTACGTTGTAACGGATGGTTATCATGCTATTCCGTTGACTACTGTAAGAAATTATAATTTTTCGGATTCTTGCAACGGCGGAATATTTACATCGGGTGTCGGGGCTTATGTGCCTGATTATAAAGTATCAATTGATGTTCAAAATGAAATTTTTAAAAATGTGTTTTTGAACGTTATTAATTCGCTTGAACGTAAAAGTGTTCCATATATGGGAATCTTGGGTGCCGATATTATATTGACCGAAAACGGGTATTCTGTAATTGAATTCAAGCCTTTTTTCCAAAATATAGATTGTCAGGCTGTGCTAAATTGTATTGACGAAGATTTAATTGAATTGTTTGAAGCATGTGCAAATGGCTTTTTCGCAGATGAATATGAAGATATTTTGATGAATGATAATGTATCTGTTTCTTGTCTTGTATCTTCCCGCAAAGAGCAAGTGGTTATTCCAAATGTTGAAAATTTAGATTCAGAGGTATCTTTTTTGAATGTTCAAAAAAATAAATATTTTGAATATGTTTCATCAAAGGGAAATAATTTGGTTTTAACTGCATGTGCCAAAACTTTTTCTCGAGCAAAACAAATATTGAGCGAGGATTTGTCGCATATTATGTTTGAAAGCATGAAATACCGCAAAGATATATGCGAATAGATATGTTGAAATTTTTATATTTATCGTTAAGATAAAAATATGAATTTTTATGAGATTTTAGGAGTTACACCAGAAAGTAGTTTGGCAGAGATTAAAGCTGCTTACCGTAAGCTTGCAAGAAAATATCATCCGGATGTTAATCCTTCCGGGGCTAAACGTTTTAAGCAAATTTCACTTGCTTATGAAACTT
The DNA here is from genome assembly GCA_944323365.1 of Candidatus Gastranaerophilales bacterium. Classification (GTDB taxonomy): domain Bacteria; phylum Cyanobacteriota; class Vampirovibrionia; order Gastranaerophilales; family Gastranaerophilaceae; genus SIG32. The sequence goes on along the minus strand of CALUSG010000042.1, from coordinate 11,717 downwards.
TAACTGATGAAAAAAAACGCAAGAATTACGATACTATTAATGGTATTTTTAAAAAAGAAACCACAAATCCTGCCGAAAAAAACAAAAAATTTGATGATTATTCAGAACAACTTAAAAAAAATAAAACAAAGAAAAAATCAATGGATTTTTCTAAAATATTTAATTTTGAGAACGCAAAAGCAACTAAAAAACATAGTCCTATAAATGGCGAAGATATAAATACCGATATTAGTATTTCTATTAAAGAGGCTGTAAAAGGGACTAATCGAACAGTTAATGTTGTTCATTCAGAGTTGTGTCCAAGCTGTAGAGGGAGAAAATTTATTAATGGTGCTAAATGCAGTGTTTGTGACGGCACAGGTGAATATTCCCAACATAAAAAAATTACAGTCAAAATTCCTCCAAACGTTAAAAATAATTCAAAACTAAGAATTAAAGGCGAAGGCACTCAAGGACAATTCGGCGGAAAAAATGGTGATTTATATTTGCATATAACTATTGAGCAATCAGCTAAAATTAAGTACGACAATCTTAATATATTATATACTGTGCCAATAACTCCTTTTGAAGCTGTTTTGGGCAGTGAAATTGATATTCCGGTGTTTGACGGGCATGTAAAATTAAAACTTCCGCAAATGACATCTAACGGACAAAAATTTAGACTGGCTTCACAAGGCCTTAAGCGTAACGGAAAAATAGGCGACATGATTGTAACTGTATCTATTGAAATTCCTTCAAGTTTGTCGGATGATGAAATTAAGCTGTATGAAAAATTAAAAAAACTTTCAGCGTCTAACATCAGAGAGAATTTACTAAATGAATAATATTCGAATAAAAGAAATCTTTTCATCAATCCAGGGAGAAGGCCCTTATATCGGGTTTAAACAAATATTCGTACGCTTTTGTAATTGTAATTTAAAGTGCAATTATTGTGATACAGAGTTTTCTGCGGATGAGTATTTTGAAGAATTTTCGCCGCAAGAACTCGTTGATTATATAAACAAATTTGACTTATCAACTGTTCATTCGTTATCTTTAACAGGCGGTGAACCTTTGCTTGCCGTTGATTTTTTAAAGGAATTTTTACCAATTACCGGTAAATTAAAAATTTATCTTGAAACTAATGCAACTTTAGCGGATAAGCTTCTTGAAGTAATTGATTTTATTGATATTATAGCGGCTGATATTAAATTGGAAAGTGCCAGCGGAATAAGAGATTCATATAAATTCCATGATAAGTTTTTTGAAATTGCAAAACAAAAAGAATGTTTTGCTAAAATCGTTTTCAATAAAAATATTACACATAGTGAAATTATAAAATGTACGGATTTAGCATCTAAATATGGTATACCGCTTATTTTACAGCCTGAAATGACAGATAATAAGCTTTCCGTGACAAATGATTTTGCACAAAAAACGCTTGATGATTTCTTGAAATACCATAAAGATACACGTCTAATCCCGCAAATGCATAAATTTTTAGATATTCGCTAGAAAAACTGTTGCATTTGTTGTATAATATGGAAAAGAGGTATTTATGGCAATTAAGAAAGTTTTAAAGTACGGAGAAAAATCATTACGTGAACCGTCAAAAGAAGTACATAAAGTTTCACGTAAGATTAATGATTTAGTCAATGATTTGCTGGATACAATGTATTCACAAAATGGTGTTGGATTGGCAGCTCCACAAATCGGGGTTAATTACAGAGTTTTTGTAATTGATGTTTCAACGGGTAATGAACCTTTAAATCCGCTTGTATTTATAAATCCGAAAATTATCAAAAAATCCGGTGCTGTTATAAGTAATGAAGGTTGTTTGAGCTTTCCTGAAGCATATACCGATGTTCGCCGTTACAAAAATGTTATGGTTAAGGCTTTGGATATCCATGGCCGTGCTTTTACTTTGGAAGCAAAGGATGGGTGTTTATTAGCACGTGCTATTCAACATGAATTTGATCATTTAGAGGGTATACTTTTCATTGACCACTGTATAAATAGATTTGATACTGAAAGTGTTTTGAAAAAGTACAATCTTCCGGATTTAGAAGTGGAAAAACTGCTTGATGAACCTGAGTTGGAGAAGGAACTGAATGATTAAGGTTGTATTTTTCGGAACTCCTAAAATAGGTGTAAAATCTTTAGAATATTTGTACAATTCTGAAAAAATAGAAATTGTCGGGGTTGTTACACAACCTGATAAACCGGCAGGACGGGGACATAAACTTTCTATGCCGCCTGTTAAAGAATTTGCAATTGCTAATGATATACCTGTTTTTCAGCCGAAGTCAATAAAAAAAGATTTAGATGTTCAAAATGAATTAAAAAAATTAAAACCTGATTTTTTTGTAACGTTTGCATTTGGACAAATACTTTCTCAAGAAGTTTTAGATATACCTAAGTTCGAAACAATAAATCTTCATGCTTCGCTTTTGCCAAAATATCGTGGGGCTAATCCTATTCAACGTGCAATAATTAATGGTGATAAAGAAACCGGTATATGTACTATGATTACGGAATTGGGGCTTGACTGCGGTGATGTTTGCTTAAAAGAACATATAGATATCACTGATACTATGAATTGTATGGATTTATTTGAAAAAATTAGTGACATGTCGCCTGTGTTGTTAGAAAAAACTATTATCGGATTATATGAAAATAAATTAACGCCTGTTCCTCAATGTGAAAACGGTGTTTGTATTGCAAATAAACTCTCTAAAGAAGAAATGAGGATTGATTGGAATAAATCCGCCTGCGAAATTAATAATTTGATAAGAGGAATTTACAAATCTCCATCTGCTTATTTTACATATAATGATAAAATAATAAAAGTACTTGAAGCTCGTGTAGTTGATGATTGCGGCAAATGCGGCGAATTTCTCAAGGTTACAAAAGAAGGTGTTTTAGTCGGATGCGGTAAGGATTGCCTTTTGCTTTTAAAAGTAAAACCTGAAGGTAAAGGTGAAATGTCTGCACGTGATTGGTATAACGGATTAAAAAAATGATATCAAAAGGTATTAGAGGGGCTATAACAGTTAAGAATAACGATGAAGTTTCTATTAAAGAGGCGACTTTAGAACTTTTACATGCTCTTGTTAAGCAAAATAATTTAAAAAAAGAAAATATTTCGCATGTAATTTTCACATTAACGGAAGATTTAAATGCTGCATTTCCGGCTAAATTTGCAAGAGTTGACTTTGGCTGGGATAATGTTGCTATGATGTGTTTTCATGAATTGGGTGTGCCTAATTCTTTGCAAAAATGTTTAAGAGTTTTAGTAGTTGTGAATTGTGAAGTAGAATTTGAGCCTAAATTTGTGTATTTACATGGTGCAGAGGTATTGAGAAAGAGCTGAAGTACTCTTCAGCTCTTTGTTTTAGTTCATCGCTAAATCTTCAGGCGGTACTCTTGTTTCAGTTAACAAATTACCTTGTGCATCGTATTCATATTTTATGACCGCTGCTATACTATTATCAGGCCCATATTCGGTACGTTCTAAAACTCTGTCAGATCCAGATTGAACAACTTCTGCGTACAGAGGTGTGTTATTTTTACCTGTAATATCAAATACTTGTCTTGTATAATTTTTAGAATTTTCGGGATATTCATAAACAGTTTTTGATGTTGAGCCGGTTACAAGATTATTTGTAATTTCGGATTTTTTACGGCCTTCCGTATCGTATTTAAGATCAGTTGTCGTTGCTAATTTACCTGAATTGTCAAAACGCTGTTCTGTTTTAATAAATTTTCCTGTAGAATCATATATACATGATTTTGTATGATGGCCGTTTTCATTGTAAAATCTTGTTTCAACTTTTTTGCCGTTTTGTGATTCAGTAATAGTACTTATGCTTGTAGAACCAACATCAATAATATTTAATTCTGCTCCATTTGGTTTGCGAGCGTTTAAATCATCAACTGTATCAAAGAAAGTCCTCTTGGCACCATAGATGTGTGGTTCTTCTATATATGATTGTTCACCATTATACATAAGAACGTCACGTTTTTTGATTGTAGTACCATCTTCAGTCCCAGGATCGTACAGTGTTCTTACTACTTTTTCAGTTTTGAGTTTGCCTTCTGCATCAGGGTATTTATATGTTTCACCCATAAGCTTGCAGTTAATGTTATCGCGAGAACTATAATTCAATATAACAGTTCCTTCTCTTCCAGTCTCTTGGTCAATAAATGTAGCCTCTATTCTCCTGTCAGTTTCTGAACCCATTGGTTGATAATCTTGCGTGATACCTGTTATTTCTATTCCTGGTAGCTTTATATCAGTAGCTTTTATAGGTTGGTTTAATTGTATGTAATTTGTTGTAGTAGGATATCGAGCTGTATATGTTTTATGATTTTTAGCTTCAAATGCACTCAAATCTTGTGATTCAGTTGCTGACAACTTAAATCGTCTTGATGTATTTGTATCAAAATTAAAAATGGAGCGATCTGTGTTGTTGGTTGTTTGTGCCGGTTGATTTTGTGTGGGTGTGTTAGCCGTCATATTTACGTTTACACCATTGATATTTAATCCTGACATAATATACCTCTCTTTTTATAAATCTATATATATAAAGTATATTAATGTTATATAATTGCTATTATCTTAATATTAATTTACATAATTATTCTTTAGTTAACTCAGAAATAGCAGGATCTAAGAGTCTTCTTCCAACGTTTTCAAAGGATATAGAGCATAGGGTTTTGTTACCGTATTTAATTAATTTTTCAATAACACCTTTGCCATATTTTGGGTGTGATACTATATCGCCTTGTTCAAAACTAGAGCCGGCATCAGATAATACGGGTGATTCTGCCTCATATACAGGAACTTCCTGCGTACTAAAGTCATCTAATTGAGGCTCAAATGATTGTTCATTAAATTCATCATTTTTTACATCATCATCAGGTTGTTCATTTGAATCAAAGTTATTTGTAGTGTTATCTGTTTCAATTGGCTGAATTTCAGGCTCTATTTCTTGTTCAGACATTGGAAATTCTAGAGCATCATCAAGAGATAAATCATCAATAAAATCCAGGTCATCTTCTGTTAAGTTGTCATTTGACGTTATTTCTTCTATTGAAGGAATTTCTTCAGATTTGTTATAGAACACTTCATCTACATCTTTTGCTACTTGTTCGACTAATTCGTCATGTGTAGGTTGTTGCTCAGCATTATCATCAAAATATTCAACAGACACATTATTAGAATCATCATAGGCTTCGGAAGCTGTATCTTTTTGGATTTCATCTTCTTGAGTTGTGGTTTCTTCAAGTTCTTCCAGTGCACTGAAGTCATAAGTTGGTGTTTCAGGTATTTCCTCGTAAGTTTCTTCGTTGGCTTCTTGGGAAATTTTTTCGTTGGCTTCTTGGGAAATTTCTTCGTGAGTTTCCTCAATAGTTTCTTTTGAAGGTTCTTCCGTATATTGATTGTTGTCAGAATAACTTTCGATATTTTGAGAAACATCTTCTCTAGCATTAGAAAATTCATTTAATTCAACAATGAATGGTACATATTGTGTAAGATTTCCGTATACAACAAATTCATTAGCACTTAATTTATTTAAAAATGTATTATAACTTGCAAAATCATGCTGATTTGTTTGAGGTGCAAAGAATATAATATTTTCAGCTTTTTGTTTTAATTCAGGAACATATTTAAAATTGTGACTGCAAATAATAGATGTAAATATGTGATTATTATCTAAGAGTTGTAAAAGCAATTTTTTATCAGAATTTCTATTTGTTATTTTTACAAAATTATATATATATGATTTAGTATCATTAAGAACGCTGTGGATATATATAATTAACTCTTTTTGCAGATTATCATCGACATCAGCAATATCAATATATGTAAGAAGGTTTTCATCAATAGCAATTTTTAATCCTTCTAATTCATCTGCAGTTTGTGCAAACACTCTTGAATCTTTATATTTAAGTAGTTTATTTTTCAAAAGAGCCAGTTCAGGAATTTGAGTTTGTTCATATTGCAAAGACACAACGCTTATAAAGGTATCTATAGGAATAAATTCAACAGTTTTGGCATATTCGTGTACTTCCTGAAAAATATCTTGAATGACAGCTTTACTGGTTGCATCAACCTCTTCAAGATCATTTTCGTAGATAAAATCAATCATTCTAGCATTAAGAGGTAATTTAAAATCACGTTTAAAACGCACCGGTTCAAACTCGCCAAAAGTGTGATCAGTGTCAATAACAACGGCTTTTTCTTTACGTTCAAAAAGCTGCATCGTACAATTTTTAATTAGCGTACAAATATTATCGAATTTTTCCGCACAAATCAGTAAATTCCTTTCAAAAATAGTTTGATCAACTTTTAGAAGAGTATTTTCCTGCGTTAAAGTACCGAATGTGATTGGTTTTTCAATAGGCAGTAAATTTAAAATTTCTTTAGAAGGCAGAACAGACAATTTTGCTTTCATAGAAGGAATTGTTCCGTCGTAATTTTCAACAATGCCTTCAGAGTTGAATGAAAAAATTAATTTAGCAATTGCATAATTTGATTTTATATCGGCTTTTAAATTTATAATTTGTCCGACATAAGAGCGGTTTTCATCAACTAGAACAATAAATTTTCCAAGAGCAATGTTTTCATCATAAGATAATTTTACAAGGTTATTCTTAATCTCCATTAATTTCATATTCAACTCTCCTGCAAATATTTTATCACGAATAAATTATATTAAAACAGGTTTATTTACATTCTTTACTATTTGTTATATCTATAAATTTATTGTAAATATCAATTGTAATAGGACAAATTTTTAAATTACGTTTTACAAGGCTTTTAATAGTTTCTTTGTAGCAGGTTAAAATAGCTTTATCTAAGCCGTTGTCTTCATCAAGTATTTTGAGAATTTTTTCTCTATATTCTTTGTCACGAGTATTGGGTTCAATTTTATCAGCGAGAAAGATTATTTTTTCAAAAGTTGTCATATCTTGTTTACCCAAAGTATGCCAGCGTATAGCCGATAAAATTTCGTCATCGCAAATGCCAAAATCGTTATGTGCACAATATGCACTAACAGGAGCATGTAAAGTTTTATAGTTCATCAGCTCGTTAGGATCAACTTTAAGATTTTTGTGTATGATATCAAGCAGTTTTTCATTATCAAAACATTTTGCACAATCGTGTAAAAGTCCTGCTGCGTAAGCTTTATTTGAATCTTCATGAAATTTTTCGGCCAATTCTTTTGCACATTCAGCAGTTCCAAGGCTATGCTCGTATCTTTCTTCTGTTAAATTATTTTTCAGCCAATCTAAAACTTTATTTGTATAATCCATTTTCTTCTATATACCTCATAACTTCTTTTGTAACATATTTATCAGATAAATTTTTTCTTATTATTGTTGATGATACATCCTCAAAATCCATTTGAGCGAATGTAAAATTATATCCCTTTGATTTTAATTCTTTATATCTCAAATCGTCAAGTTCGTTTTCTCTTTTAAATACTATAAAATTAATTAATTCTTTTAATTTATCGGCCTCATACCATTTATCAATATTTTTAAACGCATCTGTTCCTATAATAAAGTTTATTTTGCCATCAACGTCATATATTTTGTATAATTCTAAAATGGTATAGTAAGTATAAGAAATTCTATTGCTTTGAAATTCAATATCACAAACTTCAAATTTTGGATTTGATTGTGTAGCCAGCTTAACCATATTAAGCCTATGTATAGACAAAGCCGGATCATAGTCTTTATGCGGCGGTTTATAAGCAGGGATAAAAAGTATTTTATTAAAATTATAATTTGTTAAAACGAATTCAGCCATCTTAAGATGAACTTTGTGTATAGGATTAAATGTCCCCTGAAAAACGCATAGTTTCATATAATTATATTATCATAAACGAAAAAAAACCTGATTATTTAAAATCAGGTGAAAAATTTGTAGGGGAAAAATAAATTGGAGTTAGTTATATCAAATGTAAAGCTTGTTTGTTATTGAAAGCGATAAAATTCATTTGCTCAAACAATAAATCAGAACGATCAATGTATGTTTGTTGATTTACAGGTTGAGTAACTTGTTCGCTGTAAATATCTTTTAACTTATCATCAATTTTTTTTAAGTTTGCTACTGCCATTTTTGCTCTCTCTCAATTCTTACATATATATAAAGTATATACTTATAATAAAATTTCACATTTGCTAAAACTTGTTACATTTGTTTACAATTGTCGAAAAATGTAGCAATTATGGATATTTAAATGTTTTTATTATAAAGTAGGGAAAATATATGGTTAGCAATAATATTAATCAGTATGGATATAATAATATAAATTATCAGGGTGCAGCTCCGACGATGACAAGCGGAGAGGCAGAAAAGCTTAAGCAGTCAGTAGATAATTCATATATATCAAACAGGGTAAAAGCCTCAAAAGAATCGAGTCCATTGCAAGTAGCGGGTTTTACTGCGGGCATGTGGTATTTATTGTCACAGGTAATGGATAAATTTGGAGAAAAATGTAAGGGTGACTATGGAAATAGTGCATTAGGAAAATTAGGTAATTGGGGTGATAATGTCCATACAAAATTTGTAAATACAGCTGTTGGTAAGCAGGTAGCAAAAGGTTATCATGCAGTTGGTAATTTGTGGCATAGATTAACAGGTAAAAACAAATTAATATATGCAATGAAAAATACTCCCGGTCAGGCCGAATGGAAACTGGCAAGAAGTTCAGGAGCCGGATTAAAAGGCTATTTAGCCATGGATACCGATCAATTATTCGGTTATTTTATGAAGCCGATCAATCATGTTCAAAAATTAGAACAATTTGGCTATTCACAAGATCAAATAAACAAATTTGCAGAAACAATAAAGAATTTAAAAGGTAATGACAGAGCACTTGCGTTTGCAAAAGAAGAATTAAGAGCTCTAGGAGTTGATAATAAAACAATACAAAATGTATATGCAAACGGTAAGGGTGATATCACCAAAGGAATTGCCAGCTTAAATAACTTTGCAGAAGAAGTTAAGGCAAAAGCCCTCGGGTTTAAAAATTTAGGTGAATATAAAACAGTAATGTCTGATAGTATTGAAAATGCAGACAAAATACTTGATGCTTTAAAGAATTCTAAAAATGCGGATAAATTATGTATTTCAGTAAAAAGGGGAAATACGGCAGCCGGCAAAGTAAAAGGTCATTTGTTTGGCAGAAAGATTTACGTATCCGAGCTGCGGAATAAATTTATGGCAACATTAGGCAAGGGTAATAAAACTAAACTGGGTAGAATTTTGCCAAAAGCAGCGGGATACTTTTTAGAAGGTACAACAAACAGATTTGCAGGCGGCAAATTGGCTGTATTGATGCAAGCTGCTATTTTTGGTGATATGCTTGCAAACTCTATAAATGCTCCAAAAGGTGAAAAATTTAAAACCTTAGCAGAAAGATTTGTAAATGACTTTTCATACTTTATAGCATTACCTTTTGGTTGTATGGCAATGCATGCTGTCGGAGGCATGAAATATGCAGGCATGTCTAAAGCTGAGGTTAATGCATACAGGACACGTTTAAAACAATTCAGAGCAGATGTTAAAGCAGGCTTGTATGCAGGGAATAAAGCTGCATTTAAAGCTGAAAATAACGCATTAAAACAAATGTTAAAAGGAAATGTGAAAAATCCGATAACAAAATTATTCAAAAAAATTGGCTCATTAATCGAAATAGGTAATGAATGCAGACCTTCATATGTTTCAGCAGGAAAATTAGGAGCCGGAAACTTATTAAGAAAAATTCCTAACTTCATGCGTAACGTAGTTGGTGTGCCGATTAGGCTTTTAATTCCATTGGCAGTAATTACACCTTTGTTTGCTAAAGTATTTACAAAAGCAGAAAATAAGATTTTTGGAAAACCGTCAAAATCTGTTCTTGACGAAGAAGATACAACTAATAAAGAACAACCGAAAGAGGCTCTGCAGTCAAATTCTCAGGAAAATCCTTTTACAAAACCAATAGAGCATAATAGTCCGTCAAATTTGATAAATATGTATAAAAATGGTCAAGCATATAATAATTCAACAAGCACAACTAACAATACAGTAGTTAATAATAACATTGTAAATAAAGACAATGCAGAAGACGATAATAAAGTTTTAGAACCAGTAAGAACATATATTCCATCTCCAATGGGTGTACAATTAAAAGGTGAGGATACATCCGCTGCAGATGCTGCGATAGCACGTTCTATGGCCGCAGAAAAACAAGCAATGGAAACTTTAGCAATGAAATGGTAGTATTGCAAACATTTAAAAGATATGTTAAAATACTATTGCTCTATGCGGATGTTAATTTTGTTCCTACATTTAACTAAAAGGGAGAGTTAGCTCTGACGGGCATTGCAGTATACCCGCCGATTAATAATCGCCAGCGGGAAACGGATTTGCCGAGGCACTCACCCACCTGCGAGACCAGCAGGTAACAAAATCGCATTCGCGTAGGGCTTAATATTGCAAATTAATATTGTTATGATAGTATTAAATATATAGCTGATAAGGAGTAAATTCTAATGATTGGAAAAGTTGATTTGATAAGGATTTCAGACCTCGGGGGGGGGCGAGTCGACCTTCCTTAGGGCTTTTAAAGGATTTTAACGGTTTTACATTAGCGGAGATGATGGTAGTAATGCTGGTATTAACGATAATACTGGCGGCATTTGCACCATTGATGACAAAAAGACGAATAGTAGACACCTCATCACCGTGGAGATATTCAACGAACAATCAGGACATATATTTTGGTTTAGCGAATAAACAGACAGCGATGATAGGACAGGATGAGGAAGCTAGCGGGGAGCCTGACAGCAGATTATTGATAAACACAGCGTCAGCGAGCCAAAGACATTTGCTGTTAAAAGGCGGTGGTACGGAAACATCATTGTGGCAAAAAGGATCGAATTTGTTATTAGGCGGTAAATTTGAGGATACGTGGACAGGTAATAAGAACACAGTATTTGGGTTAGGAGCGTTAACGTCTTTGACAACAGGGAATAAGAATGTAGCAATAGGCTATAACAGCTTAATGAATCTTGTAAAAGGTGATGGTAATGTAGCAATAGGAAATGAAGCGTTAAGTAACTTAAATAATAATACAACTGATTTTCAAAGTGATAATACAGCAATTGGCAATAGAGCCTTATATAATTATCGTAAGTATGAAAAACCAACAGAAAATTCTGAAGGCTTGCCGAGTTTAAGCGGGAATACAGCGATAGGAGCATATGCATTGGAAAAAGTTGCACGTAGTGGTTATAATACGGCAGTGGGAGCATTTGCAATGGCTAATACGTATATGGCCAATGGTTCGTCAGATTTTAATACCGCCGTAGGATTTGAAGCATTAAATAATATAAAAAGTGCGAATAATACAGCAGTAGGATATAGAGCGTTATATGAAAGTACAAGCGGAGCGGGCAATGTCGGAATAGGGGGTAACGTATTGTCGGAGAATACAACAGGGTCTGACAATGTCGGGATAGGGTCTAATGCATTGTTGAATAATACAACAGGGTCCGGCAATGTCGGAATAGGGTCTCAAGCATTGTTGAATAATACAACTGTTGGGAACTTGACAGGAATAGGATATCAATCATTAAAAAATAATACTACGGGCGGAGGAAATACGGCAGTAGGTTATCAAACATTAATAAAAAACACAACAGGAGAGGGAAATAATGCATTTGGTTATGGTGCG
>CALUSG010000041.1 GCA_944323365.1 Candidatus Gastranaerophilales bacterium | reverse complement strand
AGAGTAAACCACAAATAAAACCTGAACCTGCAAAACCGTCAATAATACCTAAACCGCATTTTACCTGCGGCGAAGAGAATCCCGCACAGTTTGCTAGAGAGAAGGCTGCGTATATCTCGAGTATCCGTAAGGAGTATATAGATATAGATCCAAAAGAAGAAAAGGACAAAGCCCTACAGGGCCTGGATGCATTAATCAAATACGGCACCAAAGAAGATTTGCGAGGATTATCACTTAGCTATAGAGCAACAAAAGATGACGATATAATGCAGCGTTATGCAAAATTAGCTAGAAAGGTTGGAGATCCTGATGATTCAATCATGATAAGTGCAAAATTAGGAAATAGGTATAAAGATATATTTAATGCTACAACGAAAAAAGAATTAATGAAGACTGCGAAAAAGTTAATGGTCGATGATGCCCCATTTGGATTTCACAAGAATGAAGAATATGCAGAATATCTACAATACCGTTATTATTATGAAAACTCCCAAGACCCGGAGATGGTATCAATGGCAAAATCTATCTTGAATCGATTAGCAGATGAGAACCCTACCTATATGCAGCATATAGATTAGTCTTGTATTTATTCGGTAAAAGTATTTAGTTGAGATAATGGAGCCCCTTGTTCTCTCAGAGGGAAATGGAATAATATGTTAATATTTTGTAATAAACTGGCAAAAAGTATTTTTATGAGATTTAAATTAATATAAGTTCAATTAACATATATGGAGTATAAATGAGTTTATGGATATAAGAAATATTCAACCGGGGCAGCAAATTGTTAATTACAAAAATAAAGTACAAAAAAATATTACGCAGCCCCAATTCAAATCCGACAAACAAATCAACAGTATTTCAAATTTTCCTAAAAGTTATATAAAATTTACACCGGCGTTTATGGGCGGTGATTTAGAAGACAGAAGAAAAATGGAACAACTTGACCGTGAGGATCAAGATATAAAAGATTATCTTTGGGCTAAGGGTTGGAGTGAACTAACTGCAACAAAGAATGCCTTTGCACAATATGATGCTGAATGCGATTATGCAACGGCAAAACAATGGTTTGATAGACCATTGAGTGATAAAAAACGTAAAAAATTATACGACAAATGCTTTGGACAAATAGAAATTGATAAAGCCAAACGTGAAGAGATCCTAAAGAATTCTGATTATTATGAAAAATTACTTCAAAAACGAATCATAAAACGTCCGCTTTCGGTTACGGAAATAATGGCAAATTCTAAAGGCAGCCTTGAAACAAAAATTGCCGGTTATTCCGCACTAAAAAATAAACTCAACTACAGTTTCATTGTTCCTATTAGAAAAGAAGCAATAGAAGGCGGAGAAGAAAATGTCTTGAATTCTATCCTGCTTTGCGGTCCGACCGGATGCGGCAAAACAATCGCTGCAGAAGCAGTCGCAAACGAAACAAAATGTAATGTCGTAAGAATCCCTACTGGAACTAAGACCGACGATTTTGCAAGAGTTGTTAAAAAAGAATTATTAGATGCTCGTAAATACTACTATACAACTCTTGCTCAAAATCAGGAGATTAAAAGCAGCGATGAGTTCCTAAATCTGTCTGAGGAGGAGCAAAAGAAAAAACTGCTTGAGCTCCCGTCACCTAGAACTGTTGTGATTGTTGACGAGATTGACAGGTATTTTAATCCTATGATTACAGTTGATGATGCAATCAAAGCAAACAATATGATATTAAAATCAACGCTGGAAAATTGCTCTAAAAAACCTACAAAAGAAAACCCTGTCGGGTATGCAACAACGTTCATATTTACTTCCAACTATCCGTCAAGAGTACTTGGCCCTAACAGCAAAACGGATATAAATCCGACAAAATGCTCGCCTTTTGCAGTACTTCCGCCTGCCAATAAAGATATGGAGGATGTTATAAGACATTATCTTAGAATCGGGAACATAATTATAGATGAGCAGCAAAAAAACGGGAATGACAAAATAAAAAAAATAGATGTTGAAAAAATTAATCTTTCCAAATTCGTAGAAAAATACGGGCCTTCAGAAAAAGACGGTGCATATAGCAACGATGCCATCGCACATATTATCCCTGATGCGGTTAAGCTATATATAGAAGAGCCGGACAAAGGGTTTAATATGGCGTTTTTGAGAGCGTTTAAGTATTCGATGAAGGATATTACACCGGAAAAATTGGCTCTATATTCAAAACAGCTTGCTGAACTCGGGATTGATAAACCGGCATCAAAACTTATAGATTCTTCTTTATCCGAAAAAGAACAGTTGAAAGAAAAAATCAAAAGACTGGAAGAATTCAAGGCTAAAGAACCGGATAAATGGACTCAACAAATGGAAGGACGACTACAAAAAGCCAGGGATAAATATGACAGTATGCAAGACTAATCGGAGAAATCATGTTAATTAATAGTATAAATAAAACAAATTATAATATACATTCTGTAAACAAAAATAATCATTCTTCAAATCCTGCGGTAAACAGTTTCCCGCAGATAAAAGAATTATCCGATTACCCTAAAAGCTATATCAACTTTAGAGGACTTGAGGCTTCGTCTGAAGAAAAGAAACAGAAAATAATTAATGAAGATATTGCGTTTTATCTGAAATACAAAGATTTTGATGTTAAAAAAGAAAAACAAAAATATGAAAACAATGCAAATAACAGAATTGAAGAACTTAAAGAACAAAGATCTTATAATTTCTTTTTATGGAACAGAAAGGTCAAAGAATCAGAAATAATTGAAATAAAAGAGGAGGAACGTAAAAAATTTGCAAAAGAAAAAATGAATTATGAAAAGTTGATGAATAACTGGAACTATTACCATGGGCTTGTATCAACAGAAGATATCAAAGTATATGACAAAACAAAAGAATTATTGAGTCAAAAAGCTTCATCAATGGATAACAAAGTCGCCGGATATAAACCTGAGAAAGAACAGTTACGAGAATTGCTGGTAAATCCTATCCAAAGAGAAACAGCAATGGGTACAAAAGAAAAAGTTCCTTCATCTATTCTTCTGTATGGGCCTATGGGCTGCGGAAAAACTCTTCTTGCTAAAACCGTTGCTGAAGAAACAGGTGCTAATATTGCATTATTTGAAGAAAATTGTCATCCAAGACAGTTTATGACGACACTATCAAGACATCTATATTATTCAAGAGAACGATTTAAACATATTGCCGGTGAAAATGATGAATTAAAAAAATCTCAAAAATTCAGAGAATTACAGCCGGAAGAAAAGGCCCAAAAACTTGTTAAACTATCTTCTCCAAGAACAGTTTTAGTTATTGATGAGGCTGATAAGTATTTTGATCCTGATATAGAAGGAAATTCTCCTGAAACGGCTGAAAATAACAAAACTTTCCTGAAAGGTGTTTTAGATCACTGCAGTGAAAAACCAACTGAAGAATACGGTATAGATTCTTCAGGTTTAACTATTATATTTACTACAAACAGACCGTCTAAAATAGACTCAGAATTAACTCTGAGAAAAGGGAAATGTATCCCAGTACCGGTTGTACCTCCAAATGAAAAAAATATTGCGGATATCTTAAAAATGTACTTAACCGAAAAAAATAATGAAATGGAAACTATAATTAATGAAAAAACACATCCGAATAGTGTGAAACTTGAACCTATTGATACGGAACAATTTCCGTATAATCAGTACTCCAAAGGAATAAACGATAATGCACAAGAAGTCGGAGTAATCTCTTGCAGCGGGGTGAAAAATGCAGTAATAGATTCGTTTGAAAATTATTACAACAATCCGGATGAGTATATTGATATAACTTTGGGTGACAATTTAAATAAGGCTGTAAACAGAATTCCAATGCCGAAATTAAACGAATATCAAAAGGAAATGGATATGATGGGAACACAAATGAAAACATTAGATGATAAAGAAGAATTATCGTTATTACAAGAATTAAAAGAATTAGATATGATAGAAGATGAAAGTCAACTAAAAAGACTACAATACCTTGCGAATCAACAAGAAAGTCATAATATAGAAGTGTAATATATTCGCCAACACTCTCTCAAGTTGTTGTAAGCTTATAGGTCGATTTTAAACAAATATTTATAACGGGGGTATATATGCTTGTTAACAGTTATATAAAATTAAACAACAATCAACATAATAACAAAAATAATACGAATTTTAAAGGATTTTATACTTCAAAAAATTTTTATAAATTAGAAAAACAGCTATATAATAATCCTAATATAACAAAAACAGATGTAACTACTATCAAAAATAGTATTGAGGCATTTGAAGCATTAAATAGAGCTATAAACAAAGGGAAAATCAGTGCAAACCAAATCTCTGATCAGATGATGAAAAAATATAATATTCCGACAGAGTTTCACGGAGATGCATTTGTTGCAGCATCTGCGGCTTTGACATCTAATATTATGAAAAAATTAGGATTGGTTCAACCGAATTCTGTTTCAAAAGCTTTCATTGGGGACGGTATAGCAGGGATGTGCGGTATATTTACTAGAGATGTGAGATTGTCTTCTTCCATAAATTGGGCAAAAGATGCTCAAGATATTGCGATTAATGATAAGCTGAGTAATTTTAGTTCATCCGGTCATTTTTTATCTACTCCGGTGCATGAATATATGCATAGTGTGCATATGAATAATTTAACTGATATTCAGAAAAAAGACAAAGTTCAACCGCTCTTTCCGCAGCATGATATTAGATTAAGGGGAGGACAAAATCTTCCGGCAGGGAATATAAAACAAACAATATCACAAAATGTTTCAAACTATGGCAGCACAAAACCAGTAGAAGCGTTTGCCGAATTTACAAGTAAAATAATATGCGATAATCTTAATAATGATAAACAATTATTACCAAAAGATTATACTATTTTTAAAATTTTTGGTCAGCCGGTTGATTATATTATAAGAGATTTTTGGAGCGGGAATTTCTCTAAGTATGTTTAGGTATTGCAAAAATCTTTTTTATTTTAACATGGCATAGTTTGTCCATTCTATTTCTGTTTTTTATTTTTAAAATTTTAGAATATGTAAATTTAGTAAATCTTTATATAGTTATTAAAATAAATTTAATACTATTTAGGATTTGATACTAGCAAACTTACCGAAAATAATCAAACCATCTGTACAATATAATCAAACCATGTGTCATTTTACA
>CALUSG010000040.1 GCA_944323365.1 Candidatus Gastranaerophilales bacterium | reverse complement strand
TGCGCTTGGCGCGATTCGAACGCGCGACCTATCCCTTAAAAGGGGAGTGCTCTACCTGCTGAGCTACAAGCGCTTATACGCTATTCACTTTGACCAATGTCGTCAATGATTTTAGTCTATCAAGAACATATTTTATTGTCAACTGTTTTTTACTTTTAATTTTATTAATACCTAACCACTCCCTACTAAAATCCTTAAATTTAATAACTGTATCTCTCTAAATTATGTTATCAAAGACTTATAATGCTTAACAATAAAAAAAAGGCTTTTTGCCTTTTTAAATGGTCGGGATGACACGATTTGAACGTGCGACCCCCTCGTCCCAAGCGAGGTGCGCTACCAAGCTGCGCCACATCCCGATATGTTGTTGTGTTTTTATTCTATGATAAAAATTTTTTATCGTCAAGCTTTAAATTTTTCCATATGTTTTTTGTAGTTTTCTATGTAATCCGTTCGGCCTTTTTGTTTTAATAGCTCCAAAAACAGCTCCCTGAACTTTTGATTATATACGTAATTTATTGCAATACGCTTAAAATACCTGTCACGTCTGAAATATGGCGTAAATTCACTTCTACATAACCAGGTTGTTACACTGCATTTATTTGTTCCGATTATCTGTGCCAGTTCCTTTGCTGTTATTCGCTCTTCCATTGCTCCTCCAATATTTTTGCATTTCTGATTCTTTCTGTTTTTAATACTCGTTTTAACTCTTTTATCTGCTCTTTTAATCTGTTTTTTTCCATTTGTAAGCTTTTGTTCTGCTTTTTTAACCGCTCATTTTGCGAATTTAGTAAATTTATCTCATCTATCGACAACATTTTTTTAACCTCCATAAATTAAACTACATACCTCACGCCAAAATTCTATTCGTAACCTCTCTGTCGGAATCGATTTTTCCGCATAATTTTTTAGTTTTTTCATCTCTTCTTCCGTAAAATATCTGCTTTTTTTCCGCTTTTTTATCACCTCTAACGGGCTTAATACTTTACAGTTAACCGGTTTGTCCTCCTTTTCAAGTGCTTCCCGCTCTTTTTCCCACTGTTTTAATTTATCTTCTATATTATTTTTTTGTTTACGCTTTTGCTGTTTTTCGACATAAGGTGTAAAAAACGCTGTTCCGGGGGCATAACGGGTGTTTGCGTAATTTGTAAGCATATCGTCCAAAAGCTCCTCAAAATCCAAATCCCTCGGCAATACCCTCATATAAACGTCTATCCATCGCTCTGTATTCTCCTCCGTAAACGACTCAGGATACATGTCCAATATGGTTTGAATAAACTCAAGTCTGTCCATCTTTTAACCTCGCCCTTTCTATCGCACGTTTTATCCTGTCTTTTTTCTGATATTTACCGTTCATTATACCTATATGGTTGCGTATCATTGTCCTGAAATCTATTTTGCTGTTAACTATTACACCTAATTCGTCCGCTTTCTGACATAGATTTTTAAAATACTCAAAATCATAGTTCGTTTCTTTTAAATATTCTCCCAACTCCTCTAACACAGCCCTGCTCCGCCTTTCAAAATTCAGCGGTAATATTTTTTTCGCAGCTGCTTCATATATTTTAAAACATTTTTCCATATCCTTATTACAAACCATATCCATGGCCCCTGATGAGGGGCTCAAATACCTCGTGTAATCTATCTTGTTTTTTATTAAACTCTTTATTACTCCCAAATGTGCATTGTTATTCTCGTTTAAATAATTTTCCTTTGTCTTGAAATATTGAAACGCTATAAAATCAGTTACAAATATCTTGCCGTTTGCTAAATATTCAAACTGCTGTTTTTTACTGTTAATACTGTCAATATCGGTTTTGTCGACTTTTTCGCCGATTATAAAGCTTGCCTGACGAAAGTTTGTATCCCAAACGCCGGCACAATCACAATTTTGACAAATAAATAAAAATAAACACTTTTCCTTTACACTAAGTTCCTGAAACCACTCCTTGTTCCATAACTCCGTATCTATATACCTTTTGGCCATAGCTCTCCTTACAATTTATACGATATCTTTCTGTACTCGGGCAGCCGCAAACAAAATTCCAAATATAAACGATAAGTACAGTCACTTGCGTTTATTAAAAAATTCCAAACGGATTTTGACGAATTTTCACTGATAATTTCTATTAACCGTTTTGTTAACCTCTCCATAAAGTACGGATTGTAACACTCCATCTCCGCTTCCATTGCAAGTGTTAACAGCTCAGCTCTCGTTTCATTATTTAACATTTCTCCTCCTTTGTGTTGTTTTGTAAATTTTCGCACAACAAATTAGCCCGGGTGGATGATACCTTGACTTGTTTGTTGTATTATAATCTTGTTGGAATTGAGCTTTATTACTCTATACAATACATAACACATTAGTTTACATTTGTCAAGTAGCAAAAAAGGATAAATATATGCAAGTTTTACAAGCTATTTCAGAGATAACCTCCAAGTTGAAATCTAAAGTCAGCTATGCAGACGTAGGCAAGGCTTTGGGCGTATCAAGACAGTACATTAATCAGATAAAATACGATGATTTGACGGCTGAACAGATTGAAAAAATCGAGAAATTTTTCAATATCCACTTGACTGATGTCAAGTTGACTGATGTCAAGTGGACGGATGACAAACCGGCGGATAGTCATATGGTCAGGTTAAATTATTATCCCGATGCTATTGCTTCGTGCGGCAACGGAACTTTTGAAATGTCAAACGAGCGTATTTCTTATGAAATTCCGCTTAATATGTTTCCTGTTTCCAAAAATGCTCAGAGCTATTCTATGTGTCATGCCCGTGGTAATTCTATGTATCCACGAATTTGGGACGGGGATTTTGTTATTTGTGAGCATTACGATGATATGAAAATTAATAACGGAGAGATTTACATATTTTGTTACGAGGACCAGTTGTATTTAAAGCGATTGAGCAAGAACATCAATCAAATAGTGGTAGAGAGTGAGAATCCCGAGTTTCCGACGCAGTATATAGAAAAAGAGGAAATGAATAATGTGCATTTAATAGGGCATGTAATTTGCAGCGGACGTTTAGCCAACAGGGAATTGAGCAACATGGTTAACAAAATTTCATGAAATTTTGAAACAAAAAAATCCAAAACGGTTTAAAAACAAGCGGAGTAGTTTATAATAAGAATAGCCGTAGTTGGCATACAAAGGATATTCTGTTTTAAAGCTAAGGCATAAGGAGTATTCAGAGCAGATTGCCAATGTTGATGGAGGGATTGGCGTGGAAAGATTATTATATTGTTGCGGGCTTGAGCAGCCCTGCAAGGTTTATGAGCTGCCTACAAAAAAGGCGTGGAAAAGGTTATATTTTTTAGACGAGTGTGCAATATGCTCGCAGACGATAGCGTCGCTGCAGGAATGTGACAAGAACGGATTTGTGAAAATTTTAAAGCGTTGCAGCGGGCAAAAAGCACTGGAATTACGTGACAAATTAAGCTTAAAGGTACTTGTATTTGACAATACAAAGAAGGGAACCCTTTCGGGGGAGCGGATTTTTTATAACAATCGAGGAATAATATACAACTTAAACAACCGAAGAATAGGAACACAAGAGGAATTTTTAAAACGATGGCAAAAACAAAATTCAAAACAGAATATATAGAGCAGGCATATAAATTATGTTTATTGGGAGCGACTGATGTACAGTTAGCAGAGTGCTTTGAGGTATCAGTAAGCACAATAAACACGTGGAAGAAGCGATTCGAGGGATTTGCGGACGCACTAAAACGAGGGAAAAAGTTTGCGGATGCAGATGTAGCCGAGAGCTTATACAGACGTGCCTGCGGGTCAGAGAAGGCATTACCCGACACAACGGCCTGTATTTTTTGGTTAAAAAACAGACAGAGCCAAAATTGGCGGGATAAACGTGAGGTTAAGGATGACAGCGGACTTGACATCAGGGACGCTTATTTGAAAGCTTTGAAGAAAGGAATAAATTGTGCCGATTAAATGGGAAAACAGTAAATACAGCCGCAAAGCAAAGGCGTTTTTGAGCAAAGACCCGATGGAATTTCCATTGTTAACGCTATTGGACGGAGCAATAAGAAGCGGCAAGACTTCTAATATAATCCAAAAAATTCCGCAAATATTTGAAGCCATTGGCAACAACAATTTAAAAGTTTTTTCGGGATATTCAAAAACAAGCGTCCGCAACAACGTGCTAATAGAACTGATACCGTATATAGAGGATTATCTAGGCGGTAAGGTAAAGTACAGCACAACAAGCGGAGAAATGGAAATAAGCCTTTGGGGCAAAACATATCCATGCCTTGTTGTCGGCGGAGGAAAATCCGACAGTGCCGCCAAAATTCAGGGCGGAACATGGGATTTTTGGTATGCTAACGAGCTGCCCCAGCACAATTATGAGTTTTACAACATGGCTTTAAGCAGGTTAACGCCGGAATATGCAAGGGCTTTTGCCGACAGCAACCCCGAAAGTTCCAACCACTGGCTTTATCAGGAAAAAATTAAGCCCTATTTTGAGGGGCTTAACAAAGATATCTTTGAATACTGGCATTTTTCCATGCAAGACAATGCCAATCTATCGGAAACTTTTATCAAAAACCAGTCCAAACTCTATAACGGTGTTTTTAAAGCTCGTAAAGTTGACGGGCTTTGGGTTAGTCCTGAAGGCCTTGTCTACGATACTTTCTCCTGTCAAAAACACGTTATCAACCATGACTGCATTATTGAAAAAATCTGCAAAAACGAAATTATAGAATTTTTCCTTGGCATTGACTGGGGTTGGAACCACCCCACAGCATGCCTTTTACTCGGAAAAGACAGAAATGATATTTTCTTTGTTATTGATGAATTCTATGCGTTTAAGGCAGATGTCAGCAATATTATCAGCTGGATTGATACCAAACAAAAAGAATATATGCGGTTTTTTAGCTTTGCTAATTGCGATAACTCCCGTCCCGAAACTAATAATGCATTACGACAAAACTCTAATTTGATTATTTACGAAGAAAAACCACGTGTCGAAGACAGTATTGCGATGGTCAGAAGCCTGATTAACTACGATAAATTAATCGTTTCCGAAAAATGCGTTAATACTTTGCGGGAATTTGAAATATACAGATACCCGACACTCGATGATGCTCCTGTTAAGCTCAACGACGACTGCATGGATGCTCTGAGATACGCACTGTTTTCCTATCTGTCTAAAAGAAAAAGGCTAATGCAATTGCAATAGCCTATATATTATTATGATTTTAAAATAAAGAATTAGATAATCCTTAATATTATTATATCAAAAACAAAATTATTATATCCAAAATTATAACCACATGGCTAATATTTTTTGTAATAAGTCTTAACACCGACACGCAAAATCAAAAACCTTTTAGCTAGTGAAGTCTATACAGGCACTATTGTTGTAAATTAGGGTGAAACAGTGTAATATCTTAATAGCTTAGAATTTATATCAGAATCACATTCATAGATACTCGTACCTGCTATGCTGTAATATCTTAATAGCTTAGAATTTATATCAGAATCACATTCATAGATACTCGTACCTGATATACTGTAATATTTTAATAACTTAGGATTTATATCTGAATCACATTCATAGATACCTGAATTTAATACATCATAATATTTTAATAACTTAGGATTTATATCTGAATCACATTCATAGATACCT
>CALUSG010000039.1 GCA_944323365.1 Candidatus Gastranaerophilales bacterium | reverse complement strand
ATGGAACAATACTCTCTAATGGTTTCTGATTCAAACGGTGAGATAAATATCAAAAATAAATTTTAGCAAATTCCGACTAAAAAAATCAAGATATATTTGAAACACACCCCTATTAGTTCAAAAAAATTAAATTCCTGCAATGTCTGTCAAACCATATCGGCAGTTTGATTTTTTTGGAATACTTAAAATTCCGACCTAAAAAAGCCCACACAAAGCGGGCTTTCCAAAAATATCAATCTATCCGTACAAATCAATCCGGACGTGAAATTACAATAATTTAAGAGATAGAAACTGCAACAATCGAACTCTGGAAAACGGCATTAAAAAAGGGCTTGAAGGTGATTTAAGCCCTAATGTACGAAAAAACTCCCCTCAATGTACGTCATTGGAACAATTTGTAGGAAAATTGTATGCAAATATGAGAGATGTTCATAGTGCTAAAATCATTAATTTAATAGAACATTATAAAAATATTGCTTGATTTTTTATGATAGGTTACTCAGAGGTTCATGATTAAACTTTTATTGACTATTTAATATAAATTTATTATCAAACAATAAAAATTTAACAGAAGTCATTCTGTGATTTGTTTATTGTTTGTTATTTTTGTAGAGTTTTTACTATTACAAAATTACAAAAAGATAAAATAGTCCTCAATGTCAATCAACAGAATACTTTCTGATGTAATTTTTTTTGTAACCAAAAGTAATTTTGTAATTACACGATTTCAGGCTTTGTATCAATTAGCATTGCATAAGCTTTGTCAATTTTCTGATGTATCATACGTACAAGCGGAGTGATATTGCCGATTTCTGCTATTTCAGGAAAATTCTCGCAGAATACTTCCGCTACTACGCTTGAATTGTAAACCTCCTCAATAAGTTTATACAATTTCTTGATGTCTAATTTTTCTTTGTCTAAATCTAAATCTTCCATAAACTCAATTATATCAAGCATTTACACGATTTGCAACGATTAATTTCCCTAAAGGTGTTGTTATTACTGCATTACAGATATGTACGTTTGAAATTTCTTGAATACAATAATTTTATAAATTTAGGTAAAAAATAGTAAAATCAGACTTTTTAACTAAATTTTCAGAATAGCTAAATCCACGTTGAACACAGAGAACACTTTTTAGAGTAGTTAATATAAAACTATATAAAACTGACAAAAGTTCAACAGGGTTAAACGTCGTATCACTCGTAAACAAAGGGGTACAAAGTATGGACTATTTAAAGGAATTTAACTCATTGTTGCAAAATTTAGACCGCTCAAAGTCAGTTGCAACAGTTTTTGACGATTTTTTGTCATTAGCGACATTATCGTTAGCACAGCCATTTTATCGGAGCAACCAACTTGAACGGCAGTATTTAGAGATAGTAGGT
Source organism: Candidatus Gastranaerophilales bacterium (assembly GCA_944323365.1). GTDB lineage: Bacteria > Cyanobacteriota > Vampirovibrionia > Gastranaerophilales > Gastranaerophilaceae > SIG32. The sequence goes on along the minus strand of CALUSG010000039.1, from coordinate 12,858 downwards.
AGATACACAAAAGAGCAAGCAAATGAATTCAGTCAAATGCTTGCTCTTATTGTTTTAGCACTTGATGAAAAATATCAAGACTTTTTAGGGCAAGTATTTTCTGCAAGCAATTTTGGTAATGCAAGAAAAGGGCAGTTCTTTACACCGTATCATGTTAGTAAACTTATGGCACAGATAAATTTTACGGACATAGAAAATCAACTTGCAGAGAAAGACTTTGTAACATTAGCAGAGCCATGTTGCGGTAGTGGCGGAATCATTATTGCATTTGCAGAAACATTGAAAGAGCAGGGTTACAACTATCAACATCAACTTTTTGTTGAAGCAGTAGACATTGACGAAACTTGTTTCAAAATGGCATATATTCAGCTTTCAATACTTGGCATTCCTGCAAGAGTAATGTTAGGCGATACACTTGCTTGGAAGTTTCAGAAAGTCTTATATACACCGCTTTACTTTGTAAACGGCTTTGAGTACAAGCTAAAACGTCAGCAACAAGAACAGAAAAAGCCTGTTGTCGTTGAAATGAAACAGTTAAGTTTATTTCAAAACTAACAAATTTACCATTTTTGTTATATACTTAGGCTAATACAAGTGTATCAAGTCGGAGAAAACAAAATGGAAGTTACGTTAGACTATCTTGAAGAAGAACGAAAAAAATTGTGGGCAGAGGTTGTAAGACAAACAGATACTTTGAATATTTTGCTTACAAATATGAATGAATTTAAAGAACAGTTAAATGATGTAAAAACAATTGCTGAAGCCAAGGTTACAGATGATGAATCTGTGATTAAGGGTATTAGGAATAAAACAAGCGAACTTAAAAATAAAATCATAGAATCTTATAATACAGCAGAAGAAACTCTAAAAGAAATTCAAGAAAAATCAAATATACTTGAAGAAACCTACAAATTTATACAAGATAGATACGCTGAAGTAAATAATCTTAAATCAAACATTGAAAAAAAATCAGAAGAAATAGAAAAAATATATGAAACAATAACTGATATAAACAATAATTATGACGACGAATTAGAAAAATGTACTAATTTTGTAAGTGAAAGCGAACAAAAAACATCTGAGATTAAAGATATAGAAACAAAAATATCAGATACTTATGAAAATATCAAAGAAATCGCAAGCAATATGCAAAATTTTAAAACTAAATCCTTAGAACGTAGAAATGAAATCAAAGAACTATATAACGAAATTTTTGGCACAAAAACAGAAGACGGAGAAGAAACAGAAGGCTTAAAAGATGAATTAGATGCTAGCTATGATGAATTAACAGAAAATTTCGAAAAATTAAAAAATGAATTTGTGGATTTGAAAAGTTCTGAAGAGAAAGATTTCAATGATTTTAAAACTAAAAAAGAAAATGATTTTAACGAATTAAAAGCTAAAATACAATCGCTTCTTCCGGGTGCGATGTCAGCAGGGCTAAGTTCAGCATATAACCATAAAAGACGCCTTGAAGAAAAAACTAGGGCAAAGGCTGAAAAAACATTTAATATAGCTATTGCTGTTTTAGTACTTATTTCTGCAATTCCTGTTGGTATTGCTTCTATTTTATTGTTCAAAATAAAATTAGATATACTAGAAGTAATAAAATATTTGCCACAACTATTAGGTTTGATTGTTCCAATATATGCTCCTGTTGTTTGGGTTGGCTTGACTTCTAGCAAAAAGGTTAATCAATCAAAGCGTTTAATAGAAGAATATGCACACAAAGAAGCTATAAGTAAAACTTATGAAGGCTTATCAAGAGAAGTAGGCAAATTAGATGATGAAGAAAATCTAAAGGAAAGACTGCTATTTAATATAATTTCGACAAGTGCAGAAAATCCGGGTAAGTTGATACAAGGTTTCAATAAACCGGATTATCCAATGTTAGAAATTATAGACAAGTTTACGAAATTGCTAAAAACCGTAAAATCTCCTGATGAATTACAAACTATAATGGAAAGCATTGTTTCTTTAGGGCAAAATATTGCAGGATATGAAAATAAAATTAGCAAAAATGAGTGTAGGTCACAAAAAATTATAGACGATAACAAAGAAGATGAAGAAACATAATTGTTTATAAGTTCTAATTACAAATCTAAATTCATATACACATCATCTAACTTATCTTGTGTGATTCCGATATAGCCGAGTGTTACGCTTGGAGAAGAATGGTTGAACAGTTTTTGTATTAAGGTTATATCGTAGCCGTTTTTGTGTGCATGATAGCCAAATGTTTTGCGGAGCGTATGTGTTCCGATTTTTTCTTTTATACCAACATCTTTGGCAACACTATTGAGTATCTTATAAGCTTGTTGTCGTAACAAAAAGCCTTTATTCTTTCTTGACAGGAATAAAGGCTCATTATCTTTGTAATTTCTTGTTTTCAAATATTCTATGAGTGCAGATTTTGCGTTATTCGTTAAAGGAAAGTCTTTTAACTTGTTAGTCTTTTTCTCTCGTATAAGTATGCGGTCTTTTGGCTTGCCGTTCTCATAGACATCTGATACACGCAGTTTTAACAGATCGCTAATGCGTAGCCCTGAATTTATGCCGACTACAAAAAGACAGTAATCACGCAAATTCTGTTGTCGTAACAGTTTCTTGATAGTTTCGATTTTCTTCAAATCTCGAATTGGTTGAACAAATTCCATAAGCAAATACCTCCAAAATGCAGTTATAGTGTATGATACATAAATATATTAAAATTATAAATTATGTAATATTCAAAGTACACCTTATTTTTCAACTATTTTCAAAAAGTATTCAAAAGGTAAACAGGGGAACAATCAGAGTAAATTTACAGAATGATACAAAATTATATTGTGTATCATTCAAAAATGGCGTTTTTCATATTTATGCTATAATTCAACTATACTGGAGGTCTATATGAATATAGAAAAACTTGCATCAATATTAAGAAACAATTATACAAATGCTGATAAAGGTAATAAGGTTAGTGCTATTCATGCTTTTGGAGTTCAATACGCAAATGAAATAAAAGAAAATAATTATTCAGCTACTGAAATTATTAAAAAATCTGGGCTGAATGAAAGTTATTCTACTGAATTATCTAAAGGCATAAAACTTTATGATTATATGAAAAACATGAGTACTGATGTAGAAAATGACACAGAACATGAACTTTTAAGTAAATTACCATGGTGCGAAATTGCAGCAATTGCAATGTATAAAAATGATAAAAATTATAAATATACACCAACAGAAGTAAAGAACTTGCCTTTGGTTGTTCTTGCAAAAAAGATTAAAAAAGCTGAATCTCCATCAATAGGAACAGAATTAAGAGAATGCTCAAATGATATGACTACTGATTATCATCGCAAAACTCGCAATTTATTTATTAGAGAAAATGACTTATATTATTTATCTGAAAATGGTATAAAATATGTTGAAGAAAATTTCTCTTATATGATTAGCGATGATATTGATATGCCACTAAATCAAATTTTATATGGTCCTCCTGGAACAGGTAAGACTTACTTTTTAGGCAAAATTAAAAATCAAATAATGGAGTACAATAAAAAAGTTTTTGCTAAAAAACAATCTGTTAAAGAAAATATTATGGATTTATCTTGGAGTGAAATTATTGCTTTAGGAATGTATAAAGCAAATAAGACGAATAGTTATAAGCCTAATGAATTATATAAACTTGAATACATTAAAGAGTATATAGCAGATAAAAAAGAAAATGGTGGTGCAACCCCTGAATGTTCTTTGAGAAGTGATTTGATGCGAAATTCCATCAAATGTGATGCTTTATCAGAAAGTGGTAAAACTGGTAATGATTATTTTGAGTATGAAATTTCACAAAAAGCATACAAGCTTTCTCAAAATGGTATTGAAATGGTAGAAAATGCTTTAAGCAAATATATAAATCCTTCTGATAAAAAAGAAATAAATGAAGACGACTTTTGTAAATTTATTACGTTTCATCAATCATATTCCTATGAAGACTTTATAATTGGGATAAGACCTGATACAGATTATGATGGGGGGCTAAAATTCAAAGAAAAAAGAGGAATTTTCAAAATCATATGTGATGATGCTTTAAATAATCCTGATTATAAATATTTAATTACAATTGATGAAATAAATAGAGGTAATATATCAAAAATTTTTGGAGAGCTGATAACATTAATAGAAGCTAACAAAAGATGGGGAAATGAAGAACAGCAAAAACTTACGTTACCAACAGGTGGTACTTTATGTGTACCAAACAATTTATATATTGTTGGGACAATGAATACAGCAGATAAATCATTAGCTTTATTAGATGTAGCTTTACGCAGAAGATTTGAATTTGTTCCTAAATATCCTGTTTATGACATAGAAGGCATTTATTATGTCGATTTTCTCAAAAAATTAAATGAAACCATTTTATTAAAGAAGAAAAAAGCAGACTATTTAATCGGACATGCATATTTTATGGATAAAAAGAAGCAACCTAAATTAAAAGATATTCTGAATAAAAAAGTTATTCCACTACTTATGGAATACTTTAATGGCGATAAAGATTGTGTTACAGAAATATTAAAAGCTGCAGATACAAATATTGTTTTTAAGGATACATTTCATTTAGAGGTGATATAGTTGGATTTATTTGAATTTGACGAACCAAAAGAATTGCCATTAGATTTTGATATTGATAATTTCAAAAATTTTTTGAATGATACATGGACAAAATATCAAAATGAAAAATCTAATGAATATTTTTATAATTCTCTAAATGATAACCGATTTTACGCAAAGCAAAGATTTTTTAATATTGATAACAATAAAATACAGTCTCGAAACTATGTTGGTTTGATAAAATTTGGAAATAATTCTTTTAATTTGTATCCTAAAATATGCAAAAATAAGGATAGACAAGATATAACATCTATGCTTTTGTTTTGGCTAAAATACAGCAATATATGTACTTTACCTAAAATAGAAACTAGTTTAAAAAACTGTGAATACGACTTTTTTGAGATACTAATACATATTTATGCAAAATATACTCAAAACTTATTTTCAACTTCTTTATTTCAACATTACGAAGAAATAAGTGAAGAGACAACTTTTCTTAAAGGTCGGCTAGATTTTAACGAATATATTAGAAATATTTGCAGCGGAAAACCTCATTTGTTTCATTGTACATTTGATTCTTTTGAATTGAACAATAAATTTAATCAAATAGTAAAATATGTATCGAAAAGATTATTAGAAGTTACCTCAAATGATTATAACAAGCGATTACTAAATGACATTATTTGTGCCTTAAATGATGTGGATGATGTAAATTGTAGTTTAGAGGATTGCAATCAAGTGTATATAAATCGGTTTATGGAAGATTTTGTCATTGTGCTTGAATATTGCAAACTGTTTTTAAGTCATTGTATATCATTTAATACAGATGGTGAAAACCAATCGTTTGCGTTCTTAATTAGAACAGAAGCTCTTTTTGAAGATTTTATAAGCAATTTTATAAAATTAAATTATGAAAATAAAGATGTAAAAATTGGATTACAAACTGTTCATAACTTAGATAAAGGAAATTATTTCAGAATTAAACCAGACATTATTATAAAACAAAATGGTATAGTATCTAAAATTTTTGATGCGAAGTATAAAATAATCAGTAAAACAGAAGATATTAGTCAAGGAGATATATACCAATGTTTAGCTTATGCTAATAGACTTCAATGTGATAATGTGACATTGTTATATCCTAAAACTGAAAATAGGAATTGTATTAAACAGATTGAAATTGATAGCATTAGTATAAATTTTAAATTTATTCCAACCGATAATGAAAAAGAATTAAAAGAATTTCTAGATGGTATCATTCTTCAAAATCAAACAAATCTTTCGCAGGAATTTCAAGAGCTTCGGCAAGTTTGAGTATCATTTTGAGGTTTGGGAATTTTTCGCCACGTTCAATTTTACCGATATAAGAAAGGTCGCAATCTACTAACTCACAAAGCCTGCTTTTGTTGTAGCCTTTGAGTTCACGATATTTTGTAACATTTTGTGCAAATCTGCGACAATCATTCTCTATCATACTAATATTGTGGTACAATACTCTCAGTCTAGTATTGACTTACAGTCTAGTTAGAGAGTTTTGTTACGTCTAAATCTGACATATAAGTATGCTATGATGTTGGCAAAAAGAGGAATTCATGCAAGAAGATAACTTAAAAATTTTAGAAAACTTTATCTGCAACAATAAAGAATTACAGCAGTTAGAAAAGATGTTTGAAAAATTCAATATTTTTGACTGTCTTAAACTGTCAAGGCAAGAAATTAGACATTCAAACTTTTTAGCTTGGTTACTTGACCCAAAAGAAACGCATGGCTTGGGCGATTATTTTTTAAAAGAATACTTAAAATACGTTATTCAATCTAATCGCAACGAATTAAACGGCATAAAATCGTACAAAGTGCCAACAGTATTTGATATTGACTGTTGGAACATGTCAGATATTGAAGTTAGACGAGAATACAAAAATATTGATTTATTGCTTATTGATGAAACTAACAAATTTATTTTTGTTATCGAAAATAAAGTAGATTCATTTCAGCACGATAATCAACTTGAAAAATACAGGCAAATTGCTGATACTGAATATTCAAGCAATGATTACAAAAAGCTATTTGTTTATTTAAAACCAAAAGCAGAAGAAGTTGAAAAGCCATATATTTTTGTAAACTATAAGTCTGTACACGAAACAATTAACAAATTATTGGAAATGAAATCAGACGTTATAAGTGATGAAATCAATATGGTGATTTCACATTACAAGCAAATACTTGAAAGGGATATTATGAACGAAGATGAAATAAAAGAAATATGTTTGAAAATCTACAAAAATCATAAACGTGCGATAGATTTAATTAATGAGCATATACAAACGACCCCAAAAGGAATGTTGGCAGTTCTTGACGAAGTAATCAGCCAATTAGGTTGGATAAAATTAGACAGTCAAAATTCAATAATCAGATGTATTCCAAAATCATTAGATATTCAAGAATTAAAGTTTGCAAATGGCTATGTTTCAACAAATCAAGTATTGGCATTTGAATTTATGAATAAAAAAGATTCCTTAGATTTTGATGTAGTCATAGCAAAAATTATGCCTGAAAATCAACAGAAAAAGACAAAACTATGTGAATGTATAGCTAACAATTTAACTTGCCGAACAAAAAAATATGATGTAGATTATGTTCATATTGCAAGTTTAAGACTGTTTAATAGCGATGATTATATCGAAATAACTCATAAATCTAATGAAGAAATTGTTGCGGATATTATTCAAAAGATAGACGAATCAAACATAATTCCTAATCTTGAAAAATCAGTTAATAACTTTATTAAAGAGGTATAATCTGAGGTTATTCAGAGGTTCATATAGAAACGGAAATAAATTTTAGATATAAATATAATATGGCTAAAAAGTTTCTTCTGATTTATCGTAGGATTTCTCTTTGCAAGAGCTTCAGTACTGTAAAGCTCTGTAATTATTTGTACAATACTATTAACCACACATTGATACAGTTTTAATACTGTCTTTGAATGGTCTTTTTGAGTATCAAGTTTCAAAAGATAATGCAGGGTTAAAACAAAAAAGTACATTTTTGATGTAAAATTGCTATATGGAATATCTTGCAACAGTAATTAAGGACCGAAATTTTAATCAGATTGATGATAACAGATATTATGATAGTCTTGAAAACCTTTGTTATAACTATCAGTTAATATTTGTGTCAAAGGAGCACGCTATTATATTTTTTAATTTTAGGGTAATGTTGGACCAACTAGAATATGATGTATTGTATAATCTTGTTTCAAATGCAACAAGTCTAAAAGAAGAAAAAGGATTAAGTGCTCTTAAATTATTCAAACTTGCAAAATGTAAGCATACAAGAGAAAAATCGCGGAATAGTAGTTTAACAGAAGAAGATAGAGCAGACGAACGAATAAGGGATATAAAAAGGCGTATAAAAAAAGATATTCTAAAGACATATAACGAATTAAAAGATACAAATGAACTTTCTAAAATAGGTATTTATAGTATTCAAAAGTCGTATCCGCAACAAAGAGAATTATATTTTAATGGTTCAATTTTAGTAGATGAAAATAGCCCTTACAATGATTTTGAAATAAATTCTGCAATAAAATCATTAATTTACAATCAGAAAGATAAAAATAAAAAATACACAACAGAGTTTTCTTTTAAATAATTTATTTTCAGAATTTGTGTTATTTTGTGTTATTTAATGTCATTATGTTTTGTATCAAATGCTTGCAAATAGTGTATCTTGAGGCTTTTTTATTTTACAATAAAAATGAGGATGAACTTAATCATCCTCATCGAGGGTAACAAGTACCGCTCATTAAGCAAAAACATTTTAACATAAAAATATAAAAGTTGGTGCTTTAAGTCCTCGATGTAATTACTAAATTAGATAAAGGAGGCCTTATGGCAGAAACCAAATTATCGGCACAAGCCGAACGGGAAATCAAAGATTTTTGCTCTTATGCAGTAAAAATTGAAAAATCTTTTAAGACAGAAAAAGAAGCACGAAAGTGGTATCTTGAACAATTCCGTCAAAAGAGAAAGCTATGTAATTTATATGGTTGCCCTATTAAAATGGCAATAGACTTGTATGGTGAAGTAAATCCAAAGACAATATATAAGTGTCTTAAAAAATTCCCATATGAAGAAGAAAACTATAGTGCCGGATATGCACTAGGATTTTCAGAGGAGTATTTGCTTTTGTCTTCTACTTGTAGCATGTTACAATGGGAAGAAGTTAATAAAGACCACGTTGATTCTTTTGATTTATTAAAATTTGCAGCAATTTGTCAAACATTAGGTTTTAATAAACGAGTTATTTTAGATATTTTATATTCTCGCAAACAATGTCTATTAGCTGGACCAGACCTTGATATTGTTTGGAACAACGCTAAAAATTTAATGACAAATAATGTTTCAGAATTGTGTTTAGCTTGTTGTGGCGCTAAAAAAGTAGTAAAAATATAGTTATTTCTGCCAAAGCCTTGTAGGATTTAGTTCTGCAAGGCTAGCTTGGCATACAAAAAAAAATAAAGGAGACACAAAATGAGAGAACATAATTTAACAGAACTATGGAAATCATTTGCTATATTTCCGTGCTACCCAAACACAAAGATACCGGCAACAAAAAACGGTTTTCTAGATGCTAAATTCGGTCAAGATGTTATGACGTTCATAAATAAAGGCTATAATGCAGGACTTTTTTGTATGGAATCTAACTTAATCGTAATTGATTTAGATTATCATGACGATAGTGCAACACCTGAAGATGATTTAATAGCATTAGAATCAAAGTTAGGAAAATTACCAAAATATACGCTAACTCAAAAAACGGCATCAGGTAAGGGCAGACACTTAATATATAGTGCAAAAGGAATTACAAGACCAATTGGTGTACTGAGTGATTCTATTGACATAAGGTATAACGCATGTATTATTATTGCACCATCAAAAATTAACGGTAATCAATACGAAATAATAAACGGTATTGATGAAAACGGCAATGTAACAATAGCGGAATTACCACAAACTTGGGTTGATTATCTTAATAAAGATACTAACACTCTAGCTAATTCAGAAAAAGTTGATAATAGCAAATTACCAAAGCGGATATATTCCGACATAAACATTGAAAAACTGTTTGATAACTGTGCTTTTTTAAGACATTGCAGGGATGATGCGGAAGAATTGTCTTACAATGAATGGTTTTCAATGGTTACTATTTTGGCTCAGATAGAAGATTCTGACGATTTGATACACGAATTATCAGAGCCATATTTGAAATACAGTTATTCTGAAACACAAAAAATGATAAATGAAGCTAGAAAATTTGGCAGACCGCACACTTGTAAACATATTTCAAGTTCGTTTGAAGATGTATGCAAAGGGTGCATTTCTGCTATTAAAAAAGAGGAGATAAAATAATGGGAAATTCAGAAGATAAAGAAAAGGTTGTACATCAACCATTAGAACATGGCTTAAAAACGATAGAAGATATTTTTACGGCAAATGAAAAGATACTAAAGGAATTAAATCCCATATCAACAGTATCAATAACCTACAAAAGAGAAGAATACAGTTTGCCAAGTCATAACAGATTCTTACATGTTGCTTGGAACAAAATTTATTTGATAACCAAACAAGCTAAAAAATTGAAAATAGAATTAATGGCAAACTTTGTACCTATTGAAGTTAAAGAATGTACGCATATTTTTAATGACAAAAGCGGTAAAAAACCTTTGAAATATTATCTTGCGACATTGAAAAATGCTAGCGGAAAAATTGAAAAAGATGTTGAAATTTCAAATAATTCAAAATCTGATAATAAGCAATTTCAAACGGCATTAAATGAATCTTACAATGATTTTTCGATATATGCTAATGAAGCTGTCTTTAAGGCTTTTATATCGGAATTCATATCGCCAAAAGTAGCTTCAACAGTTACTTTATATACAAATGCAGGACGAACACCTGACGGCAATATTCTATATGAAAATGCTTTAGTTAGACCAAACGAAATTATTTGGGCTGATAAAGACGGCTATATTAAAACAGGCGAAAATACTTACGTTAAAATTGTTGAATCTACAAATTATCTGCCAAAACTTACAAAAAGCGAAAAAACAGGAGCAGAAATTGCAAAAGACTTAATGCTAAATATTAAAGAGTCTTGGTCAAACAATGTTGTCTTACCTTTAATGGTATTAGGCAATATGGTTATGGCAATTTTCTATGATGATTTTATCAAAAGATTTGGTGCACCGACATTGATTCTATATGGTAGTTCAGGGTCAGGTAAATCAACGCTTGTAGTTGTAGGTTTAGCGATATTTGGTCTTACAAAAGAAGCACTAACATCAGGAGGTTCAACGGCAAAAAGTAATGAATTTTTCTGCACAAAATATAATTGCTTAAATGTATGTATTGATGATGTTAAGGCTGAAACACTTAAATCAAGCAACTTTATAACATTAGTAAAAGGTATGTATAAGGGCATACCTAGAACAAAAATGTTACCTTATGGCAGAGGTGTTGAATATATTCACACTTGCAGTCCTTTAGCATATTCAACAAATGAAACTCTGCCTGATTTAAGAGAACTTATCAATAGGTTGAATGTAGTTGAAATATTCGGCAATAACTTTGACGCGGATAAATTCAAATATCATGAGTTTGACAATTCTAATCAGAACAATTTAAAAGAATTATCATTGATATTGCCTGAATTTTTGAAATATACAAAGGAAAGTATTTTGGCTATGTATGAACGCAATTTTGAAGTTCTTAAAAATAATGTCAAAGATACTCAAAAACGTGTTATCAGCAATATTGCATACGCATACACAGGGGCTCAAATGCTATCATATATAAGTGGTGTTGAATTTGAAAACTTAGAAGAAAAAGTTATCACATACGCACAAGAACAAGTTGAAAAATATGAAAATATTGAAACTCCTGTTGATAAACTTATTCAAGAATTGATAGTGCTTTATAACTCAAATGAAGCATTAAAAGATATTGATTTTAAAGTTGTTGGGCCAACTGATAATGGCGAATATCATTTAAGATTTCACAAAGCAACTTTAATAGCTAAAATAAACAACTATTTTAGATTTGATAAAAGTAAACAAATTGATGAAAAGTCGTTTACAAGCTATCTTGAACACGATGAACGCAATAGAACACCCAAAGGCGGTGTTACAGTCCGCTTAGGGTTAGAAAAATCACAAAAAAATTCTGTTTCGATAAATATTACAGACATTGAAGAATTAACAAATGTTTCTTGTAATTCCTCTCTAAGTACTATGCCTGCTGAAGATTTAACGAAAGGTAATAATATGTAACTTGCACGTTATTACACCTCAAAGATAACCCTGTGTTATCTTTGGGGTGGCTTTGGCGTGCTTGTAATTTTGTAATTAAAAAACTTTATATGAAATTATAAAAAATGATACAACTCAAAGTCGATGATATAACAATAAACATACTTGAAAACACCTCTCAAAGTAGCCCTGAGAGAGATTTTGAGTTGCTTGTTGATTATGTCAGCACACTTAAAGAAATCTATGACGATACAAAACTTCATGAAGATTTTGCAAGCTGATTTTGAGTAGTATAGAATAAGACTAGGAGTCCAAAAGTATGAAAAAAGCAGTAATATACGCAAGAGTATCATCAGAAGAACAGGTAAAACATGGTTTTAGTATTGAAAATCAAAAAAGACAATGTGAAGAATTTGCAGAACGCAATGGCTATTTTGTTATAAAAACTTTTGTTGATGAAGGAAAATCTGCTAAAAATCTTGATAGACCTGAAATACAAGATTTAATGGCTTATTGCGGTAAAAAGAAAAATGATGTTCAAGCAGTTATCATTTGGCGATTAGACCGAATTTCAAGAAATAATGAAGATTATCATGGAGCATTAAGACCTTTATTTGAACGTAAAGGAATTAACTTACTGTCAGCAACAGAGGCTAATGTTAATACCATAGAAGGCGATTTAATGCGTAATATCGGTATGAGTTTTGCTGAATACGAAAGAAAAGTTATAGGTGTTAGAACTCTTGCAGGATTAAGACAAAAAGCAGAACAAGGCGAATATCCTCATAAAGCACCTATCGGCTACAAAAATATATCAAGAGAAGATGGCTCAAAAACTACTGTTGTTGATGAAAACTACGCTTTTTATGTAAAACAAGCATTTAACCTATATGATAGTGGTATGTATTCATTAAGAAGTCTTACGGATAAACTATATAAAGACGGATTAAGAA
>CALUSG010000038.1 GCA_944323365.1 Candidatus Gastranaerophilales bacterium | reverse complement strand
CGTAAAACTAAAAGGTATAAAGGAAAACGAAAGCTACATCAACGAAGACTTAATCAACAACACAATGATAATGCACATAGACGGAACCCTGTTTTTCGGCTCAGCCTCACAGATTGCCTCACGTGTGGAAGATATCTGGAACAACAAAGCGGTAATCATAGACTGTTCTGACATAAAAACAATAGATATATCAGGAGTTTTTGCGCTTGAAGATTTAATCCTGACCCTGAAAGACCGCGGAGTTCATGTTGTGATAATCTTTAGCAGCAGAAGCCTTGCCGCATTAGCCCTCAAACTTGGCTTAAGAAGAATAATTTCACCAAATTCACTCGCTTTTTCAAAAGAAGAAGCTCTGAAAAACCTTGAATGAAATTCTTGGTTTACCTGCACAAAATTGAATAATCAGAGCTATTTAAAGAATTTAATAATCTCATCAACATTATTCACGGTGAGGAGGGGATTAAAACGAGCCGTGTCGTTGGAGTTTTTAAACCCGAAGCCGTATGTAACAGCAATAAATTGACAGCCGGCTTCAGCTGCCGCAATTCCGTCAGAGGCGCTGTCCCCGATAAAGATAGTTTCTTCAGGTCTAGTATTTAAGTCGTAGATACATTTATTAATAAGATCTTTTTTGGTAAGTTTGTTATTGTTGTCTGCTCCGTGAATTGTGTCAAAGTATTTGTCTAAGCCGAAGTGTTTAATTATATCAATCGCATAATCTTCCCGTTTGTTTGTTGCAATTGCCTGATGTATGTCTGCTTTTTTTAAATTTTCTAATATATAATCTATTCCATCATATACATAAGCTTTAAATAAATCTTTCGTTTTGTAATGTTCCCGAAAAATATCAGCAGCAGCTTGAGCAGAAATTTTATCCATATTAAAGTGAGTCAGAAAATTTGTCTGCGGAGTCGGCCCTATATAGGAAGCAAGTTCCTTATCGGTTTTCTTTTCTAAATTTAGCTTATCTATTGTATAGTGGTATGAAGATACTAAGCCCTCCTTTGAATTAATGAGTGTTCCGTCGATATCCCATATTACCGTAGAATAATTCATTCATTTTCTCCATATAAAGATTTCGTGATAAAATTAATCTCAATATTTTTTCTAAATTTAGAAAAAAGCTCTTTCATAATGGCATTATAATTTTCATTTTCTGAAACTTTCGCAAGACTTACCAGGTTTTCAGCAAAATAATTTTCAACAGGAATATTGCTAAAACCGTCCATTCCTGCAAAATATACCCGTTTTACTCCGATTTTAATTAACAGTTTCAATAACATTAGTGCAACGTTATCAAACATTTTAGAATCATTTAAATAAGCCGAGTAATTGATAATTTTTATATTATCTCCGCAGGCTGAGATATTGGAAGAAATTATTACAGGTATTGAAGTTTTCTCTAATGATAAAAATCTTTTTATATTTGTAATGAACACCATGTCAATTTTATAATTCTCCGGCAGAAAATTCAAAGCAAAAATAAAAGGATTGCGTTCTTTAATAAAGGCATCAATTTCTGCTTTTTGAGATGAAATTGATTTTCCCGGTGCAAGTATTAAAATTGTTTTGTCTTTAATCTCATCCTGTATATATTTTAAAGTATTAGAATCATTAATTTTTGAATGGAATTTGTCCAGATAAACCTGTCTGATAAAATTCTCATCGTAAGTTGTTCTTTTTTCATTAGGAAGAGTTGCCAATATGTCATTAATAATTTCAACCGGAACAGTTTGTTTATCAACAAGATATCTTGCATAATTCGGATGACAGTGATTTGTCGCAGCAAGATAATACGGAACCGAATATCCCCACGGAGTCTGGGTAAATATAGGATTTATAAATTCATCAACAATTTTTAAAATAGGGATAATATTATAAGTACCGTTATAATTATCATTAATATATTGTGTCAACAATTCCGTGCATAAATTACCGGCTCCGCGTCCCATTCCAAAAACGGTTGAATCAATAATAAGTTCTCTTTTACTGCAAACTTTCATTAAGATTTGCGCATTTGAAAAAGATAACTGCAGGTTGTTATGGGAGTGAAAACCTAATTGAATATTTTGTTTAAGGTTGGTGTTAATCAGATAGTATAACCTTAAAATATCGTTTTCTTTTAAGATGCCTTTTGTGTCAACTATAGAAAAAGCATAAGGGTTTAATTCATTCACCTTTTTAAGAAGTTCAATTATTTCTAAATCTGAATAGCTGTCAATGTTAGTAGGATTTACAAATACTTTATAGCCGAATTCCTGTATCTTTTTCAAGAATTTAAAAGCTTTATCAATTTCGTGTTTTTTGAAAGTTACCCTAATAGCATCGAGAGCAATATCCGGACTTTTGGGAACAAGCTTGCCGGGTGAAAATTGACCGAACATAATCATTGCAACAACCATATCCGGCTTGGTGTTTGCTGAAGGAAAAAATTTGTTTATTTCTTCAATTCTATTAAATAGAGTTTTATCAGTATTGTATTCGCAATCCTTTAAAAACCCGCATTCAACATAGTCGATTTTCGATATTTGCAGATTATGCAAAGTTTGAGAAATTCCATTTTCACCAAAATTCCAGCTATTTACATATCCACCGTCACGGAGCGTGCAATCTAAAATTTTAATGTTGTCCATTTTTCTCCTTTTTCTGTTAGTTGTAAAATCAATAAATAACTAATTATAATTTGTTTGAGATAATTTTTCTTACTTTTTCGAGATCTTTTTCTGTATCAACAGAAAAAGAATCAGCATCAACTAATATAAATTTTATTTTTTTGCCGTGTTCAAGAAATCTATATTCATCAATATCCTCAATACTTTCTATTTCTCCACGGGGTGTTATGCCGCAAAATTCAAGTGCGGATTTACTGAAGCATTGAATACCTACAAATTTTTTATAATTAAATTCGGAAGTACCTTTTGGATAAGGGATTGGGGTTCTTGCCATATAAAGTCCGTATCCGTCAACATCCGTAACAATTTTTATTCTTGCATTATCAACAAGTTCGACCGGTTTTTTGAGGATAGTCATAGCATTAGCAAAGTAAAAACTCTTCGGGTCAAGCGTATTATCCGGCACGAGTTTTTGAATATTTTTAGGATCAATTAAAGGTTCATCCCCATTAATATTTATATAAAAGTCAGCATCAATTTGATTTACAAATTCTGCAAGCCTATCCAGATGAGTTTTATGAGAATTTTTGGTCATGACAGCCTTTATTCCATATTTTTCACATTCTTTTTTTATTCTTTCATCATCAGTAGCGACGTAGACTTCTTGAAGTTCTTTTACTTTTTTCACCTGATTATAAACCCACCAGATCATAGGCTTGCCGCATATATCAGCAAGCGGTTTTCCGGGGAAACGGCTTGATTCATATCTTGCCGGTATAACTCCAACTATTTTCATGATTTCTCCTTTATTATTTAAAATTTCAAATTATTATTTTTTGTGTTTGTATTGTCAATATAATCACAACTGCTAAGACATACTTTTAAATTTTTAATAGTTGTTAAAATTATATTTAAAATCAGTTTAATTTTCAATATTCCATAGACAAAAGCTTTATTTCTTTAAAATTTCAACATCATCACCTAATTTATTTTTTATTTCAGGATGAGCGCATAGATAACTTTCTGTATATACATCTCTAAAAATACCTTTCAATCCGACAGGATTTACTGAGATAATCTCTGTTTCCGGATAATAGGTATCTCTGAATGATTTGCACCTTTGCCATTGAGTAATAGCTTTCACATCATTAATAGACTGTATCTCATCTTTTCTAAAAGAGGTATCTCTTTCTATGCCAGCAAAATGTCCAGCTTTTGAGGTGTTACAATCCAAACCAACAAGGTAGATTTTTTGCGGATTTGTAAAAAAGATAAATTGTATTGCTTGCAGGGCAACATTAACATTGTTTTTTAATGGCTCGGAATCAATATCCAGAGTAAACCCATCACGTAAAATATTTCTTGAGGTCTTGTACCTTCTTGCATTTTTCAATTTATTAACGTATGATTCTGGGATTTGATAATTAATACCTGCATCTTGGTCGCCTAAAAATACTATGCAATTATTGCCTCTATAATTCAAAAGTTCATTGTAATAATCCTGTATCCCAATTTTATCTATACTAAAAATATAGTTAAATTTAATTTTGTCCAATAAAAATGCTCTATTACAACCGACATAAATTGTTTCGTGACAAGGAAAAGATTCTATATAATTAACACTCTGCCCAGCTCCAACTAAAACTACTGTTTTATTTTGATAAATGTTTTTAAATTCACCAAACGTATTCTTGTGTAATAATGCTGTAGTTACAACTTTTCTTACTCCGTCTAGATTTTCGCAACGATATTGTTCCAAAAGAAATCGTATATCTAATTTGCTTTTTTGAAATATTTTGATATTGAATAAATATATTTTTTTTAAATTAAAAAATTTATTATGATATTTTTTTTTGTATTTTTTTATTATTTTAAAATATGTTTTTTCTGTATAATTAGCGCCTGTTTTTTCTTTGTAAACGGTAAAACCAAGTATTTTTATTTTTGTTTTATTGCCAATAGTATATTTTTTAATCAATGACATTAAACACCTCTTATTCTTGTTTTATAAAAATTTAAACATTCTTCGTTAGTTGTATCTGTTTCAAATTTAACTAAGTTGTCTGGTATAGAAAGACATCCTGATGTTTTATCTTTAAAAACATATTCAAGCATAGGATAATGAATAAACCCGTTTTCCCAGTAACATAACCCTTGATCCCGTTGACGTCCGCCAAAGTCACAAAAATGAATAAATCTTAGATTTTCAACATAAAAAGTTTGGATATTTATTTTTGATACATCCCGTAAGTATGTAAATATCCAATCTAAATTAGTAAATCCTCTATGAAAGTCTAATCTGTAAGACTTCATATCTTTGGTATTCAGCTCATCAAAAATTTTTGTCCAATTTGCCCTGGTATCTGTAAAAGTTATCCCAAAAAACCAATGTTTTGATCTTGTCCAGGTTTCCCACATATCTAAAGAGAATGCTAATATATTGTTATCTTTAGCATATTTTTCGGCATCTTTTAAAATTTTAATAATTTTTTTCTCTTTTATTAATAAAGCAGTGTCATCAGCATCAATGTTCCAAAAATATTTAGTATTAATTTTTTTCGCGTTATAGAAAGTTGTTAGGTGGGCAATTCCTGCATTGACCCATTTTTTGTGGATAGATTTTTGTACAAATAATTTTTGCTTTAAGCTTACCTGACTTTTTATAAATTTTATATTACTATTAGGGAACGTAAGAAATTTTTCAATTTGATCTCTAACATCGGTTTTATCACATATTATGTAATAATCATATCCAAGATGTTCGACAACGTTTAGCCACAGTTGTATGCACGCTAAACTATAGTTTCTTATTGCATTAACTTTTAAATATACGACAGTATCTTCATTTTTTTTTACTTTGCATATAGGAAAAAGTTTATAACTTGTCTTATCTGGTCTTTTTTCGTATTCAAGAATCGGTATATCTAAAAGGCGTATCTGTCTGCGTTTCCCTTTGCTTGATCTAATCTTCAATTTTTTTAATAATCTCATTGCTTTATTTCCTCAATATCTTTAATGTGTTCTATAAGAACTGATAGAATATAATATATTTAACAGTTTCTCTTACAATATTTCATCAACGCGGTAGTCAACCATAAACGCCGCATCTCTACTCTTAATAATGGCAAAGGCGGTATTGAGTCCGGAAGGCTTTGCGTCGTTAATGAGGATTCTCTCTCCAGTGGGCATGTTCGTTAAAAGATAATCGTAGCGGATATGGTTCTCTTTTAAGAACAGTTTTAACGCCGGTAAGAATTCCTGTTTTCTTGCCGTCAGAAGTATGACTTTGTCACCCTCCGGCAATGACTCAAAAAACTCCCTCACCCCTTCAAGCAGCGTGTCAAAACCGTCAATCTTGTACCCGTTGTGCTTCACTATCGTCCCGTCCACGTCAATAATCCAGGTTTTATCAAGTGTAGAAAGTTCTAACATATCTTACAATACCTCGTTAAGCTTAATAATGCCGTTGTAAAAAGCCCCGCAAATACTATCGTAATCCTCCCACGCATAAGTCGTTAAAGAAAGCCATATAATCGCATGAAGGAGCTTAATCTTGAACTTGCTGACATTCGGCAGACAGTCAAAGAAAAATTCCTCCATATCCGCCCAGTTGTTCGGCTTAATCGCCATCTCAACATCCTTATCCCTAATGTCCAGCGTGAACTTTTTGCGGTTAAACTGATCGTATTCACCCTTCAAGGAATAATAAAGCTTTGCCCAGTCGTAATCCACATCGCCGTAAAACTTCGTCTTGCCAAAATAACCCCTCGGATCAATCAATATTGCCTTCATATTGTAGGTGTCAAACATTAAATTGGAAAACGTGCAATCTCCGTGTATAAGCCTGAATTCCTGCGGATATACAGTTTTAACAGCCTCTGCTAATTCGTCTTTGTTGAAAAAGACGTTCTTGTAATAATTCCCGTTAATCTTAATGAATTCCCTGTCCGCAAACGGTACAAGTTTCTCAACCTTCTTTAACCTGTCAAATGTCTTGTTTAAAAAATTGTCCTGAACATCCTGAATATTAACAGGCTGCGCAGGCTCAAGATTGTGTAATTCCTTTAACGCCTCAATAAGTTTCCTTAAAATTTCCCTCTTCTGCGTCCTGGTTAAACAATCGTATTCAAAAATGTTCTTCCCCTGTACACGCTTCATAGTAAGCGGTTCGTAATTGAATATTTCAGGAATGTTGTTGTAGCCAAGTTCTTTAACATGCTTGTACCAGGCAATCTCATCAACAGCAATCTTCTTCCCCTGCTCGTTAATGCCACGTTTTACAATAATATCTCCTTTAAATTCCATAGAATTAAAGGGTCTGCACCTTGGAGCAGAATCGTTGTTGTCCGAATAAGACAGCAGTGTCCCAATTTCTTTAGCCCCGAATAAATCTAACCTGTTGAACTTAATATCCTGAGTCTGCAGCCACGGCACAAGTGCCCCTTCATCCGGAATATCTTTGAGTAACTTTTTGTTTTCAAAAATAAATAACCCAGCAACCCCGTTGTCCTTCGACGGCTCTTTAACAAATTTGCCGTCAATAAACGACCAGCGGCATTCAAAATCTTTTGAAATCCCTATGTAATTTCCTTTAGTCTCCGGAATTTCAAAAATGTCGGATAAAATAAGGTCGCACCAGAGAATCATAAACGGCTCATCCTCGCCCAGACCCGAAACAGCTTCTTTTATCCCCGAAGCAGTCCCTTTTTTGTAAGCTTTAACAATTTTGTAGTCAATCCCTGCCGCAAAGGCATTAAGATATTTCTCAAGCACATCAGTCTTGTAATCCGCAATAATAGTAAAGTGTGCATCCTTGAATTTCTTAAATGCATAAAAGATAATAGGGAGATTATTAACCGGCACAAGACATTTAGGTTTGTTTCTGGTTAAACCTTCCAATCTGGTACCCTTTCCTCCGGCCTGAATAATAATATTTTTAATAGCCATTAAAGCCCGACTCCTTCCCTGAATCTAAGATTCATATTTTCCTCAACGCCAATAAATTTGAGAGTTAAAATAACCGAGGTCTGGTTAAATAACCACTGAAGATAAGATAAATCCTTGTACTTAAGATAATGGTGATAAGCAAAAGTTTTTCTCCATGACGCAACCGAAATAGACTCAGGCAGCGCAAGTTCATCACAGATCGCTCTGAAGGAATGAAAAATAGCGGTTCTGTCAATAGGTTTGTGAATTCTCCCTTGAAAAAGAAAGTCGTCCGGATTTCTTTTTTTTACAAATCTGGCGATAGCGTTTCTAAAATAATCATTAATCGGAAAGGTTTTTCCGTCATTAACGATATAGTGTTTATTTTTGACATCCTTAACTTTGAGCGCGAGTAAATCTTTGAGATTTAATCCGGTGTTAATAGCAAGTTCAAAGAGTAAAAGTTCTCTAGTCATATTTTTACTGGCAAAGAGTTGTTTAATGTTATTGATAGTGGACAAATCTTTAATAGGTGAACAAACAGTCACAATAAATCTCCGGATATAGTTCTAAATACCTGGAAAGCGATAAAATCTCACAACATTTTAGTAAAATTGTGAAGAGGTATTGAAGAAGTAGAGTATATACAGGAAAGCGCGAGAAGTAAAAACACAACAAAAAGAAAAAATACATATTTTGTAATAAAGGCAAAAAAAATTTTTCTTTGTGATAACATTAATTTAAAGGAAAAAGATAAACCTCTTCACAATTTTATTAAAATGTTAAGAGATTAAAAAATGCTTGTTTCATGTTTAAAAATACAGAGTGCATGCTTTACTATATGTTTGATTGCAAAGAATCCGGTTTAAATTAAGATTAAAATTCTTTTGTCAGTAAATATTATAATTTGAATTTATTAATTTCTTGAGTAATTTAATTAAAAATCTTGAAAATAAATTATGACTGGTGTAAAATTCAAGTGTAATATTTACACTAAACAATTATAAATGGCGGGATATATGACAAAAGTAAACGAAAACATTAGAAATATAGCAATTATTGCCCACGTAGACCACGGCAAAACAACACTTGTTGACTGTTTGCTTAAACAGGCAGGTGCCTTCCGTGAAAACCAGCACGTTCAGGAAAGAGTTCTTGACAGCAACGACCTTGAAAGAGAAAGAGGAATTACAATTCTTTCCAAAAATATTTCAATCAATTATAAAAACACAAAGATTAACGTTGTCGATACTCCCGGACACGCGGATTTCGGCGGAGAAGTTGAACGGGTTTTAGGAATGGTTGACGGCGCTCTTTTAATTGTTGATGCGGCTGAAGGGCCTATGCCGCAAACAAGATTTGTTCTGTCTAAGGCGCTGGAATTGGGTTTGAAAATTATTGTCGTTATTAACAAAATCGACAAGCCGGCTGCTGAACCGCTCACTGCACTTGACAAAGTTTTCGATCTTTTTACCGAACTCACTGACAGAGAAGATTTAATCGACTTTCCGTTCATTTTTGCAAGCAGCTTAAACGGATTTGCCATTAAAGATCTTGATGATGAAAAAAAAGATATGATTCCTCTTCTGGATTGCATTTTAGAAAACATTCAGCCTCCGCAGTGCGATGAAACAAAACCTTTCCAGTTCAGGGCGACAACTCTTGACTATAACGATTATGTAGGAAGAATTGTAATCGGAAGAATTGAAA
>CALUSG010000037.1 GCA_944323365.1 Candidatus Gastranaerophilales bacterium | reverse complement strand
TAGCTTCTACAGAAATAGTGATTCCTGCAGGTGGTACGATTATTACAGGGGGAGAATATCCGAGCGCCATATTCAAGTTTTTACCTTCCATATTAGCTCTGTAACCTACACCTTGAATCTCAAGTTTCTTTTCAAAACCTTCTTTAACACCGTGAACTGCGTTTGCAACTAATGTTCTGAATAAACCGAATAAAGCATCAGTTTCTCTAGATTCACCTACTTTTGACAAAATAATATGGTTATCTTCGATTTTTACAGCGATTTCAGGACGAACTTCTACTTTTTCTTCGCCCAAAGGTCCTTTTGCTGTAACTGTTTGACCTTCTATTTTAACTTCAACTCCTTGCGGAATTTCGATTGGTTTTTTACCTATACGTGACATTTTAATTTCTCCTTTTGGTATATTTCTATCTCAGACTTTTCTACCAATTATGTCTGATAAAATTCATTAATAAATGTAGCAAAGAACTTCGCCGCCAATGTTTTCTTTGCGAGCTTTTCTGTCAGTTAACAAACCTTTGCTTGTTGATACAATTGCTACACCCATACCGCCCAATACCTGCGGTAAGTTTTTAGCTTTTGAATAGTTTCTTAAACCAGGTTTTGAAACTCTTTCAAGTTTTGTAATGACAGGTTTGTGTTTTTCATCATATTTTAAAGTTATTGAAAGAACTTTGAATTTTCCTTCTTCTTTAACTTCGTAATCAGTGATGAAACCTTCTGATTTTAATAATTTAGCCAATTCTACTTTCAATTTTGATGAAGGCATAGAAACTGTTTCGTGAGAAACAAGGCTTGCGTTTCTGATTCTTGTTAGCATATCTGCTATAGGATCTGTGTTCATAGTTTTTCCTTTTCTGTTTGCGGAAACCATTTATGGCTCCTTCTACTCGTTCTTACCGAATTAATTGTTGCTCATTTTAAAGCGTCTTTCGGCAGTCAACATATTTATTCTATTATAAATTTTTTTATTTTACAAGTAGTTTGTTTAGACATGTTACGTAATAAATTAATAAAATATTGGATTAATAATTTGACAATTTGTTAAGATTAGATAAATTTTCGACAATTTATTTTAATCAGTTGTTTTATAAAAGAAAAAGGAAAGGTGGTAGTATAATGGAATGTAGTGCAATTAATTCAAACCTTAACTTTGCTGGTAAATATCAGCTTAATGCGAATCAGAGCATGCCTAATCAGGAAGCTTGTTTAAAACGTGATTTCATGCTTGGTGTAGCATGCAGTTATGCACAAAATGGTGCTGAAGTATCAAAAAAATTGTATGATTTTTACAATGGCGTTTACAATAAAGATAAAAATGCTCCTTGTGAAGTAGTATTCGATATTCCTAAAAATCACGAAACCAAATTTGAGACATACATGGCACAAGTTGGACAAAGATTTGATAAATTAGCGTAAATTAAATCTATTGCAATAAAAAAGCACCCTTTTGGGTGCTTTTTTTACCAGCTTGCTTTTGTAACACCCGGTAATAAACCCTGGTGTGCCATTTTTCTTAAACAAATTCTGCATAAGCCGAAATCTCTGTGGAACCCGTGAGGCCTTCCGCATATGCTGCATCTGTTATGAAGTCTTACTGTCGGGTATTTGCCCTTTGCAGCAAGCATTCTTCTTTTTTCTTCTTTGTTTATCATCGCTTTTTTAGCCATGAATTTCTCCTTTATGTTCTTTTGTAATTATATTCTAGTTCAAGGACTTTGTCCAATGTTATTTTTTGAAAGGCATACCGAGTAATCTTAACAATTCTCTTGCTTCATCATCAGTTTCGGCTGTTGTTATGATTGAAACGTTCATACCTTTTACTAAATCAACTTCTTCATATGTGATTTCAGGGAACAATGCTTGTTCTTTCAATCCTAATGTATAGTTACCACGTCCGTCAAAACTCTTTGGACTAATTCCTCTAAAGTCACGTATTCTTGGTAACACTACACAAATTATTTTTTGCAAGAAATCATACATCCTTTCACCACGCAAGGTTACCATTGCTCCTACGGGCATTCCTTCTCTTAATTTGTATGAGGCAATTGATTTTTTTGCTTTTGTTACAACTGCTTTTTGTCCTGCTATTTTTGTTAATTGTGCTTCTATTGATTCTGCTATTTTTGAGTTGTGTGAGGCTTCTCCTACACCCATATTCAAAACTATTTTGTGAAGTCTTGGTATTTGGTGTTCATTTTTATAACCAAATTTCTCTTTTAATGCTGATTTAACTTCTGTTTCGTATTTTTTCTTTAAGCTTTCTGTTGTTGTCATTTCTTCTATTCCTTATCTTAAGATGATTGGCGCAAAACCTATTGGTTTCCGTTACACATCTAACTGCTCACCACATTTTTTGCAAACACGAACTTTTTTTCCATCAACTACGTTGTGTTTTACTTTTGTCGGTTTTTCGCAAGCCGGGCAAACTATCATAACTTTTGACGCATCCATTGGGGCTTCTAATTTTATTAAGCCACCTTGTATTCCGGCTGCAGGCATTGGTTTTTGTGCTTTGGTTACCATGTTTACGCCTTCTACTGATACTTTACCTTCTTTTACATATGCTTTTTTTACGTTACCGGTTTTTCCTTTGTCTTTCCCTGCTATTACGATGACTCTGTCACCGGTTTTTACATGCAAGGATTTTTTATTCTTGTCTGTCATTTTTGTTCTCCTGTTTCATGGACTGACCTTATGGTCTATTACATGTTAAATTACTTCCGGTGCCAAGGATACTATTTTCATATAGCCTTTGTCTCTTAATTCTCTAGCTACCGGTCCGAAAACACGTGTTCCTCTCGGGTTTCCGTCTTTATTGATAATTACTGCTGCGTTTTCATCAAATCTGATTACTGATCCGTCGTTACGTTTGATATCAGCTTTGGTTCTTACTACAACAGCTCTTACTACTTCTGATTTCTTTACAGCCATATTCGGAGTCGCATCTTTTACTGTTGCTACTATTTCATCACCTACTGCTGCAAATTTCTTGTTTGAGCTTCCCATAACCCGGATACATAAAAGTTCTTTTGCTCCGGTGTTATCTGCTACTTCTAGTCTTGTTTCTTGTTGTATCATTTTCGTTTTCCTTTATTGCCTTGTTGACCTCTCATTACTCTGCGGTAATGTTGTCTGATACGTTATTAACGTGCTTTTTCTACTACTTCTGCTACTACCCAGCGTTTATCGCCTGAAATAGGTTTTGATTCTACTATTCTTACGATATCGCCTTCGTTGCATACATTCTCTGCATCGTGTGCTTTGTAGTTCTTATTTGATTCTATAATCTTTTTGTATTTAGGATGTGGTTCATAATCAGCTACTTTTACTACTACTGTTTTATCCATTTTATTGCTGATTACCATTCCTTGTTTTTCTTTTTTAGGCATTTGTTTCTCCTTATTGTACAGCTTTTTCTTTTATAACTGTTTTGGCTTGAGCTATAAGTCTTTTTGTCTTGGAAATTAATGCTGTATTTTCCAGTTTGTGAGTTGAAAGCTGTAATCTGTAGTTAAACAAATCTTTCTTCCAATTTACAATTTGTTCTTTTAGCTCATCTATTGTTTTTTCTCGCATTTCACTTAATTTCATTTTTTATATTTCCTTATGCTTTAGCTTTTTCTACTACTTTTACTTTGATAGGTAGTTTTTGGGCTGCTAATTCTAATGCATTTATTGCTACATTTCTATCAAAATAATCAAGTTCAAAAAGTATTCTGTTTGGTTTTACTACAGCTACCCAGTATTCTAAGTTACCTTTTCCTGAACCCATACGAGTTTCAGCCGGTTTCGCTGTAATCGGTTTATCCGGGAATATCTTTATCCAAACGTTACCGCCACGTTTGATTTCACGAGTCATTGCACGACGTGCTGCCTCGATTTGTCTGCTGGTTATCCAGCCCGGTTCTAAGGCTTGAAGTCCATATCCACCAAACTCAAGTTTTGTTCCTCTTGTTTCGGTTCCTTTCATTCTGCCTTTCATCATTTTGCGGTATTTTGTTTTTTTAGGCTGTAACATTATTATTTGCTCCTATACTTTTTTTGAACAACTGTTCCTATTCTGTTTCTATTGCTCTGCGTCTCGGGCGTCTTTTATCTTCACCTTTGCCGCTTTTTGTCTTTATGTTTTGGTCGGCTTTTTCTCCCGGTAATAAATTACCTTTGAATATCCATACCTTTACTCCAATTTTACCCATTATGGTATCTGCTTCTGTAAATCCGTAATCTACGTCGGCTCTTAATGTTTGTAGCGGTATTCTGCCTTCTTTTGCCCATTCTGAACGTGCTATTTCTGCTCCGCCCAAACGGCCTGATACCATAACTTTTATACCTTGAACGCCTGCTCTCATTGTTCTTTGCATTGCTTGTTTCATTGCACGTCTGAATGCTACACGTTTTTCTAGCTGTTGTGCAATTGCTTCTGCTACCAATTGTGCATCTGCGTCAATTCTTGCTACTTCTATTACGTTGATTACTACCGGTTTACCAAGATATTTCGTTACATCTTGTCTTAATTCATCAATACCTTGTCCGCCTCTTCCTACTACTATACCAGGTTTCGCTGTTACTACTGTTATGGTTGTATTCTGTGCTTTCCTTGATATTAATATCTTTGAAATGCCGGCTGCATATAGCTTTTTCTTTATGTATTTTCTGATTTTAGCATCTTCTGCTACAAATTCACCGTATTCTTTTACCTTCGCAAACCAGGTGCTTGCCCAAGGTTGAATGATTCCTACTCTAAATCCGGTTGGATGTGTTTTTTGTCCCATTTTTTATTCCTTTTATTTCTTATTATCGCTAACTTTTAAGGTAAGATGTGAGGTGCGTTTTAGTCTTTTATAGATACGACCTTGTGCTCTTGGTTTACCTCTTTTATATGTAACGCTTTCGTCTGCATAAATTTCAGAAATTTTTAAGTCTTCTGCTCCTATGCCATATTGTTCCTGTGCATTCGCAACTGCGGCTTTCAAGTTCTTTTCCACCACTCTTGCGGCAAAGTAAGGCATAAAACGTAACATATCTTGAGCATCTTTAACAGCTTTACCTCTTACTTCGTTTATTACTCTGCGAAGTTTTCTTGCTGTCATTTTGATATCTGTTTGTCTTGATTTTGCTTCCATTTTTACTTTCCTTTATTTTCTTTTTGCGGTTTTATCAGAACCTGCGTGTC
>CALUSG010000036.1 GCA_944323365.1 Candidatus Gastranaerophilales bacterium | reverse complement strand
GGCGACTTGCTGAACCGCTTTATTGATAGTATTTTTCATAATTTCTCCTTTTAAATAATTATACTTATTTTTGTTAAAAATTGCAAGTTTATAAATTTTTTTTAGCGTAATTTATAGCATCCATTTCTGAATAAAATATATGATCAGCTCCAATTTGTTCGATTATATTGAGTTTTTCCAATTGATTGTGTAAGTTTTCATTATGTATAACCAATAAAATTTTAATTTTTTGGGATTTTAGCCGCATAATTATATCTTCAAATGCAAAAACAGCAGATATATCAAGCGAGTCGCATACATCATAGTTCAAAATTAAGTATTTTGTTCCAAGAAGCTCATCAAATTGTGCTATGAGTTGTGTCGCAGAACCAAAAAAGAATTGTCCTTCTATGTGAACAACACGAATTTTGTGGTGGTAATCGTGTTCCAGGCTTTTTTCCAGTTCAATTGTTTTATTATCATATACTGTTTTTTGTACTAACTTTGCACTATCAGCTGCTTTTTTAGCATAGAGTAATGCAGCAAGTACAATTCCGGCTCCGACAGCGACAATAAGGTTGTAAAAGACTGTTAAAAAGAAGACTGTCCATAGTACGTATAAATCGTCTTTAGGGGCATATTTAATTACTTTTAATAATTTTACATCAATAATATCATAACCTATTTTTATTAAAATCCCTGCAAGTACGGCCAGCGGAATTTCAGCTACAAACCATGAAAACTTATATAATGCAATAATTAATATCATAGGACATATTATAGCTGCTATTTTTGTTGATGCTCCGGCCTTTATCGCCGCAACTGTTCTCATTGTAGCTGCAGAGCCCGGTAATGTCCCTGACATTGCACAAAAAATATTTCCTATTCCTTGTGCAGCGATTAAATGTTTCGGGTTGTTTTTTTGTTTAGTTAATGAATCACAAACCAAACCGGTTAATAAGCTTTCTGATGACAATATTATCGCCAGTGTAACTGCATATTGAAGATAATTAATTATTTCACCGGCACTTGCTTCGGGTAAAATAAATTTTGGAAATTCTATTGATACAGAACTTATTTTGTCTATGTTTAGTCCCATTTTGTATGAAATAAAAGTACATATTATCAATGCAATAATGGTTGATGGTATAACTTTGTTTATGCGTTTGGGCATGAGAAAGACAATTATCAGGGTTAATAAACCAATTAGAAATGCGTCAAAATTTACTGAATGTATGTTTGTAATTAATTGTTGTAAGCTTTCTATTGTACTTGACAATGTCGGATGTCCGATTAGCGGGTTTAATTGTAATAGTATTATTATAACTCCAACACCGTTCATAAAACCTGATATAACAGGATATGGAACGTATTTTACGATATTAAGCATCTGTGTCATTGATAAAATTATTTGTAACACCCCTGCCATTGCAATTATTAAAATAACAGAATTGATATCATAATTTAAAGAATGCATTATAGAGGCTAAAACAATTGCCGCAGGACCGGTTATCCCTGATATCATAGGCGTTTTTGTGCCTAAAATTCCGGCTGTAAAACATAATATTATAGCTCCCCATAAACCTGCACTAGCCCCAAAACCTGTTGCTACTCCAAATGCTAATGCCTGCGGTAACGCAATTATTGCTGCGTTTATTCCTCCTAATATATCCCCTGCGATAATTTGTGATTTTGTTTTTAAATATGAAATCATATCTAAAATTTTAACATAAAAATTCCATGCTATAATTTTATTAGTTATTAGGAGAAATATTATGGAAAAATTCATTGAACACACATTATTGAAACAAGATGCTACGGAAAAAGAATTAATTGATTTATTTGAAGATGCTAAAAAATATAATTTTTTAGGTGTATGCATTAACCCTTGTTATGTAAAATTCGCAAAAGATTACTTAAAAGATTCAAATGTGAAAATAGTAACGGTAATAGGATTCCCTTTGGGAGCTAATAAAACTGACGTTAAGGTGTTTGAAACAGAGCAGGCAATACTTGATGGTGCGGATGAAATTGATATGGTTATAAATGTTACCTGGCTTAAAGATAAAAAATATGACTTTATTGTAAATGAAATTAAAAAAATAAAAGAGGCCGCAAAAAATCATAACTTAAAGGTGATTTTAGAAACTGATTTATTGACAAAAGAAGAAATAAAAAAAGCCTGCGAGTTATGTATACAAGGAGGAGCAGATTTTGTAAAAACTTCAACAGGATTTGTAAAAAATGGTGTTGGAGCAAAGCCCGAGGACGTTAAGTTAATGTTTGATACGGTATCGCCTTACGGGTTAAAAGTAAAAGCCTCCGGTGGTATCAGAGATAAAGAAACAGCTCAAAAAATGATTGATGCTGGTGCTGTAAGATTAGGTACAAGTTCAGGTGTAAAGATAATCAATGGCTGATGAAGACAAACAATTTGATGCGACTCCAAGGAAACTTGAGCAGGCTAGAAAAGAAGGACAAGTTGTTAAATCTAAAGATTTTTCAACAGCTCTTTCTTTATTGATTATGTTTTCTGCAATTGTTGGACTTGCTCCGTTTATATGGAGTCAAATTGTTCAATTATATACTTTATTATATGAACAAATCCCAAATGCTCATCTGTCTGATGTTGGTATGATGTATATATTTATTATAACCGTTAAAACAGCAGTATTAATTATCGGTCCGATTTTATTTTTGGCATGGTTTATTGCTATTTTAGCGGATTTTATACAGGTCGGCCCGCTTGTTGCAGTTGCTCCTCTAGTGCCTAAGCTGGACAAGCTTAATCCTACTAAATATTTTAAAAATATTATGTCTATTAAAACTTTATTTGAGTTATTTAAAAATATTTTAAAGGTTATTATTTTAGGTTATATTGGCTGGAGTGTCTATACTTCACATATCGAAAATATTCTTATGCTGGCGGCAATTGATAACAATTTTGCGGTTATGATTGAGTTTGGAAAATTAATTACGGATTTTATTTTTAAAGCTTGTATTGCCTTTTTGATTATAGCTGCAGCTGATTATGGGGTTACTAAATGGAAATTCTTAAAAGATCAAAAAATGTCTTTTAAAGAGATAAAAGATGAATACAAAAATACAGAAGGAGATCCTAATGTAAAGGCCGCTTTAAGACAACGTCGTATGCAAATGCTTCAACAAGGCATGATGGATGCTGTACCTGAAGCTGATTTTGTTGTTACAAATCCGACGCATATTGCATGTGCTTTAAAATATAAAGCTGATGAAATGGAATCTCCTATGCTTATTGCCAAGGGTACTGAACTTATTGCAAAAAAAATTATTGATATTGCAAAAGAACATAATGTTCCTGTTATAGAAAATGCTCCGGTTGCAAGAGCTTTATTTAAAATGGTTGAGCTGAACCATACAATTCCGCCTGAATTATATAAAGCCATTGCTGAAATATTGCTTTTTGTCTATAATATGAAAAAATCCACCAAATAAATGGGTACATTAATTAACAACTGTATTAGTATAATTTTGTAATCATGGTTATGCAAGATAAAAATAAGTTACAAGAATATATAAATATTGTGCAGAAGGTAGCAAGAGTAGAACATAAAAGAATACCTTCTCATATGGTTGAATACGAAGAACTTCTTTCTATCGGTATTATAGCCATACAAGTTTTAATTAAGAATAAAACCCCTGAACAATTAGAAAAATACAATGCCGCATATATTGCAACTGCTGCAAGATGGGCTATAAGAAACGAACTACGTATCAGATATAAGTGGTATGCTTTAAAACATAAGGCCGAAGATGAGTATGACGAAGAAGAAACCGTAGATGGCATGGATATGCAAAAAGCAAAAGTCCGTGAAGCTATTTACGAAACTATTTTGTCAATTGATGGTTTAGCTGCAGCAGCAAGCGATAATGATTCACCGTTTGATTTCGTAAAAGATCCTCATGCCATGCCGGATGAAAATGCTGAAATTACTGAAATGGGTAGAATGATTAGAGAGGCTATATCTAAACTTCCTCCTAAAGAAAGAACGGTTGTTGAATATAGATTTTATAGAAATATGCAGGTTAAAGATATTGCAAAACAGGTAGGTCTTTCATCTTCTAGAGTAACTCGTATAGTTCAGTCGTCTTTGAATACTGTTAGAGAGTACTTGAATTCAAGAGAACAATACGGATATTAAGATTTAACTATTTCTATTCGTTTGTCATCAACTATGTTGACCGGTTCATTAATTTTCTTTATATAGTCGCAGGCTAATTTGTCTTTATCAAAATTATAAACAGCTTCTGCCTCATGTTTTTTGTTTAACATTGAAAATCCGTCCCCTCCTGTTGCATAAAAATCATCCATTGCTACTCTCAAAATTTTATCAGGGTTCGGGTTGTTAATATCAATTGCTTTTTCGTTACCGTTATCGTCTACATAACTTAGTTTAAGTAGTTCACCTTTGTCATTCATTGTATATTTCAATCCGGAAACCATAACTATACCGGGTTTATTGTCAGGGTGAACAAAGGAGCGTCCTCCAAGTTTTATTGCATCGACTAATTCTTTTTCATTTATTTTTGCAACAACCAGATTATTTTTGAATGGGGTTATTTCAGATACTTTTCGAGTATCAACTTTTCCTTTTTCAAAATTTCCACGAATATTTGCAGCATTTAATAATGCAATATCTACTCCTAACTCTTTACGCATTGCGTCTACGAGGAAATTTCCATGCGGATTATTTTCAATTAATCTGTTTTTTGGAGCAGGAGGAACTGAATTTATTACTCCTACATGTTCGGGTTTCCCAATAATTTCTTCTACTGCATGTTTTACCGGTAATGGTCTGTTAAAAATGCTTGTTGGAATAACATTATTTTGTACGGATTTAATAATCCCTTTATCATCAAATTCTAAATTAAGAATTCCAAAATATTCACCGTCTTTGCCCGCTTGTGTTATTATTACCGGTTCATTGTCCAAGTTGTAAAATAAATTCTTATTCTCTGTCACTCCTTCAAGTAAATCATGTGAATGCCCGCCTAAAATTACATCAATACCCCTTGTCTGTTTTGCTATTTGGATATCATTTGTATAACCGCTATGTGATAAGAGAAATATTTTATTTACACCCTGTGATTTTAGTTTGTCAACTTCTTTTTGAAGGTTTGCAATTGTTGTATTAATATCGTCAATTGTTAAATCATCTTTAGATACTCCGTCTTTTAACCTTTTAAACATATCAGAAGGTCCAATGCCGACAATTCCGTATTTATTTCCGTTATGGATTTCAATAGCGGATCTTGCCATAATACCATTTAAAGGGCTGGATGATTTTGTATGAATATTTATATTACCTAATTCTTGATACTTTGCATTTTTTGCATTTTCAGCATGAACCGATGGAATAACATCAAATTCGTGATTACCCGTCTGACGTTTTGTAATTCCTATCATATCAAGCAGTTTACTTACGGCTTTGCTTAAGATAGGATCTTCGCCAAGTCCGTCATCCCCTGATGAAAGCTTTAGTTTATCTGCATTTGTTTCAAAACTGTCAAATGCTTTCGACGCTGTATATAATCTCTCAAGATTTGGGAGTTTTGCGTGAAAATCATTCATATATAAAATACTTGTCTTGGTATTATTATTTCCGGGATTATATGGATTTAATGAATTAGTAATCATTATGCCGCTCCTCTTTTCATATTATTATAAATATTTAATCCTTCTACCCAATTTGGAGTGTATACTAAATCATTTTCTACTAAACTGGCCGGAAGAGCCGCATGGTGAATTTTGGGTAATAAGTAATCTTCATTGTATTCAATGGGGCGGCTTAAATTGTCGTCTGTATCGTTGCATATAAATACAATTTTACCATCCGGATTACGTTTATATCCGACAATTGTTATTTCATGTCCATTGATTATTATATTGTTATTATCTGTTTGTGTGTATCCTATAATAATATTTTCACCCATGTTCAATGCGGATAATAATTGACGTTTCATAGTGTCTGCATCTGTTTCATATCCTATTAAACGAGCATTGTCATCTACTGTTTGATATGTAACTGAAATTTTATTCTTATCTTCCACTACTGATTCTGTAAATGTTTTTTCAAATTCAATCAAACCCTTATCATTTTGGTTGAATTTTCCTTTTCTTTTATCCGTAAGTGAATTATATGCTTGTTGTGAACCAATTTGCATAAATGTTGACTGCATTAAAACATCCAAAGGTGATCTTTCTAAAGGATCTTTGTTTGTTGTTTGAATTTGAGCACGTATTAATGCATTTTTATCAGGGGCAAATGTCAAAACGGCATTTTTAAAATTATCGGTTTTATAAGGTATTTCAAAAGCATTCAAAAGCCAAACAGCGTCTAATGCGTTGTCTGCTAAGTTATTTAGTTTAATATTCTTTGTGACAGACATAGATGGTGATGATAATCCTTCTGCAAATCTTGCAAATTCTGCAGGCATTTTTTGTGCTAAGTTAAATTCAATGCTTGCCGCAACGCAGGTGCCCGAATGTTCAACGTCAATTTCATCAGTATTAATGCGTTTTTTTACTAGATTTGTTGTCGCATCGGAATTCGCATTTATGGCTCTTGTCCTATATGAGTTAGGAATATCTCCAAATTGTTGAGTTATTATAAATGGATATGAAATTGTATTAACAGTATCTTTTAATAACCCTGCAGCATTTAAACCTTCTGCCCTCGGAGTTGTTGCAAGTTTGTATAAATTATCTAAAACTGTTGAATTGTCATTAGAGTTAGAATTTAACAGAATACCGGTTTTTAATAGCAAATCAAGTTGTTTTTTTGTGGTTTTGTCTGCTATTTTTGAAATTTCTATGTATTTTTCTTTTTCTTCTTTAGTTGATAAAGTAGTTTTATTGTTTAAAATTCTATTGGTTGATGAAAATGGTATAACATTACTGCTTTTAGTAACATTATTCGTTAAATTTGTACATTTTTGATTATTCCTAACATTAGGAATTGTGTTATAATTATAATATTGTTGAATACTATTAACTAACATTACCACTCCACATTTATATTAAAAATGAAACATGGTAAAAATTGCTTATAATTCAGTATATTATAAATAAATGTTACAGAGGTAAATTTGATAAAAAT
Organism: Candidatus Gastranaerophilales bacterium; assembly: GCA_944323365.1. Classification (GTDB taxonomy): domain Bacteria; phylum Cyanobacteriota; class Vampirovibrionia; order Gastranaerophilales; family Gastranaerophilaceae; genus SIG32. The sequence goes on along the minus strand of CALUSG010000036.1, from coordinate 12,401 downwards.
AAAACCATTAACAAAAGAACAGTTATTAATTTCAGTTGATAGGCTGACTCGTTTTAAAAATCCTGAAGTTAAATATTTGCGAGTGTTTAAAGATGTTATTACAAACAATCTTATATCTCCAAAATATAAAAAATCTGAGTTAGACAAAATGGAATATGGCCAATTAACAAAATTAGCTGAAAAAGTGATAAATGAATCAATAAATAAATTAAATTTACCTGTAATATCTGATTATACAATTAATCAAAGGTTATATGAATATGAAATTAAAACCTTTAAAGTTAGCAAAGATACAGAAATCTTGTTAAAAAATAAAATAAATTATAATGCCCTTATTACTATAATAGATAAAAATTCGCCTGTAAATTTACTATGGCTTAAGAATCTTGCTATATCCAATGATCTAATAGGGGATAGAAGAAAAGACGGATTAAGATTCCCTATTGAGAAAATAGTTATATCAGAAGGTATTACTGAAGAAATTCTTTTACCTGAATTTGCAAAGTTATGTGATTTTGATTTTGATAAAAATGGGATATATATGCTTTCTGCAGGCGGAAAAAATCAAGTTGTAAAACTTTTTTATCAATTATCAGAAATAGTTAATATTCCTATTTTTATATTATTAGATAAAGATGCTGAAACTAATTATAAAGAAATAGAACCCAAATTGAGAGATATAGATAAAATTCATATATTAAAATGTGGAGAATTTGAAGATTTATTACCATTGGATTTAATAAAGCGTACACTGGCATATGAGTTAAAAAATATTTCTATGATTGAGCTGGAATTTGTGAATCAGGATATGCCAATGGTTAAAATATTAGAGGAAATATTTAAACACAGGGGTCTGCATGAATTTAAAAAATCAGATTTTGCACAAAATGTTAAATTAAACCTTGCTAGTGATAAAGATGTATCTAGCGAAATAAAAGAAATAATACATGAAATAACTAATATAAAAAGTTTTTGTTGACAATTAGTTTTGCTTCGGTTAATATAAAAAACGTGACAGGTGCTCCCATCGTCTAGAGGCCTAGGACAACACCCTTTCACGGTGTAGACGGGGATTCGAATTCCCCTGGGAGTAGATTTTAGAGGCTATATGCCTCTTTTTTATTTTTTGCATACTTTTCACAAAAATGTTTTTTAATGGCATAACTAATTATAGAGTTGATGAAGAGAATAATGTATTTTTTAAAGATAAGCTCGTAGGCATGATCTTTGTAAAACATGATTTATACAGATTTTTAGAGAAAAATAGAGTAAAATGGCAGGATTATCTGTCAAAAAAATTACTCCCTGATGATTCAATTTATGTGATTCTAAATAATACTTTTTTTGTTATTGAATGTAAATATCAACAGGTAGGCGGCTCCGTTGATGAAAAATTACAAACATGCGATTTCAAAAAGAAACAATATAAGAGATTATTAGCTGCTTTAAATTTTGATGTTGAATATATTTATATACTGAATGATTGGTTTAAAAAGCCTGAATATAAAGATGTTTTGGCATATATCCATAGTGTAGGATGTGATTATTACTTTAACTATATTCCACTGAAACGCTTAGGCTTGCCTGTTGAAAGTTAAAAGTTGTTTCTAAATGACCTCTAAAAATTAACAAAATTTCCAGCAGTTTTTTTGGAACTTTTTATCTATAGTTCGTGAATAGGGTTAAAACGCACTAAAAAAGAGCCATTCGGCTCTTGTCTTAAATGGAGCGGGAGACGAGGCTCGAACTCGCGACATCCTCCTTGGCAAGGAGGCATTCTACCACTGAATTACCCCCGCATTTCTGCTACATCTTTTATTATACATGAGCAATTTTTTTTTGCAAGTGTTTATTTTGATCTAGTGCTATATAAAGATTTTTAGGCAGCTATTGCTTCTGCTGTATCTAATGATTTGATATCTATTTTTATCTTATCTTTAAATTTGTGTTCTATTTCATTTGCTAAATCATTAGAGGCTTCTACCCAAAACATTGAGGCTGACAATACTTTTACTTCGCCTATTTCGTCTTGTAATTTAATCATGACAGGATCTGAACCTGAATTATTGCATAAAATCTGTTTAAGTAATACTAACTCTTCAAATGTTATATCTTCTAATATCTCAATTGTAAATATATTTGAATTATCTACAGGTTTGACGTTATCAATTATTATGGAAGGAGCTTCTTCTTCACTTCTTTTATTTACTTTTCCTGATATTATAACTCTTTGTTCCGGTTCTAAGTATGTTCCGTATTCTGCTATTTTACCATTAAAGCAGATCGTTTCTATTTTTCCGCTTAAATCTTCTACAGTGACAAATCTTATAAATTTTGTCGGGTCTTTTTTTGTCGGAATTTGTCTTACAGTTGTTATTAAGCCGCATATAGTCACGACTTTGTCGTTAGGCAATTCAGGAATTTCGCTTATCTTATGTGTCATTAAAAATGGTAATTTATCTCTTATTGTAGACAAAGGGTGACTTGATACGTAAAAACCTAAGAATTCCTTTTCAAAATTTTGTAATTGTCTTTGATCAAATTCTTCGTCACTTCCTGCCAATTGAAATTTTGTTCCTGAAAAATCTTCATTGTCTTCTAATCCAGCAAAAAGACTTACTTGACCAAGTTCTTTTGCCTGAGCTTCTTTATTGGCTGTTGCTACTATATATTCCATATTCTCTAGCAGCTGTTTTCGACTCTTTTCTATATTTGAAAATGCTCCTGATTTTATTAAACCTTCTAAAACTCTTTTATTTGTACATTTAGGGTCTACTCTTTTACAAAAGTCATATATTGACTTGAATTCTCCATTTTCTTCACGTTCTTTGATTATATTTTCAACAACAATATCACCTACTTGTTTTATTGAAGCAAGTCCAAACCTTATATTTTCACCATCGGGTGTGAATTCTGCATATGATTTGTTTATATCAGGAGGCATAACTTTTATACCATTTTTTTGAGCTTCTTCTATGTAAAGCTGCGTTTTTTCTTGATCTCCTGAAACACTTGATAATAAGCAAGATATGTATTCAACTTTATAATGACATTTTAAATACGCTGTTTGATATGCTACAAAAGCATATGCCGCAGAGTGTGATCTGTTAAAACAGTATGATGCAAATTTTTCTATTTGTTCAAATAGTGCTCCGGCATCTTTGGCAGTCATGCCATGTCTTGCCGCACCTTCTATGAATTTACCTTTTTGTTGAGCCATTTCATCAAGTTTTTTCTTACCCATCATACGGCGTACCATATCTGCTTGGCCTAATGTGTAGTCTGCTAATACTTGAAACACCTGCATTATTTGCTCTTGATATACTATTGTACCGTATGTATCTTTTAAAACAGGCTCTAATAGAGGATGTGCGTATGAAATTTTTTGACGTCCGTGTTTTCTTTCCACAAAGTCCTGCACCATACCTGATTCCAGCGGCCCAGGTCTGAAAAGTGCTACTAATGCACCTAAGTCTTCAAAAACATCGGGTTTCAAATCTTTTACCAGCTTTTTCATCCCGGATGATTCTAATTGAAATACTCCGTCTGTATCTCCTGATTGCAGCATTTCGTATGTTTCTTTATCATCCAGCGGGATTTTGTTTATGTCAAACTCAATCCCTTGGCGTCTTTTTATTAATTTCATTGTTTTGGATATCATTGTCAGGTTTCTTAAGCCTAAAAAATCCATTTTTAACAAACCGAGTTTTTCTAAATCCGCCATTGGATATTCGGTTACGATAATTCCATCTTTTGAGGGCTGTACAGGAACTATTTCGTTAAGCGGTTTGTGGGCAATTATGACTCCTGCAGCGTGTGTTCCTACATTATTTTTTATACCCTCAATTTTTTGTGCCATATCAACGAGTTTTTTTACTTCAGGGTCCTCATCGTACAGTTTCTTTAATTCCATGCCCGGAAGCAGGGCATCAGCTATTTTGGCTTTTGGTTCTGAAGGTATTAATGATGAAAGATAGTTACTTCTTGCAAATGGAATATTTAAAACTCTAGCTACACCTTTTAACGCTGCTTTTGCTGCATATGTACCAAATGTTATTATTTGACAAACTTTATCCGCACCGTATTTTTGGGTTACATAATCTATTACTTCCCCTCTGCGTTCTATACAAAAATCTATATCGACATCAGGCATGCTATATCTTTCAGGATTTAAAAATCTTTCAAACAATAAATGGTGTTCTATTGGATCCAAATCGGTTATTCCTAAAGCATATGCTACAACTGAACCTGCGGCAGAGCCTCTTCCTGGGCCAACAGGTATATCATGCGTTTTTGCAAAGTGTATAAAATCCCATGTTATTAAGAAATATGCTGAAAATCCCATCTGTTCTATTATGCCTAGCTCATATTTAACACGCTTTTCTATGTCTTGCGGAATTTCACCATAGCGGGCTTTTAAACCTTCATGTACTTTTAAATCCAAATAACTTTCTACTGTATGTCCTTTAGGTACTTCATAGTGAGGTAATGGACTTTTTTCGCCTAAAAGTGTCAGATGACATTTTTCTGCTATGTCAACTGTGTTTTTTATGCATTCATCAAATGTTTCACTATCAAGCCATCTGAATGCATCTCGTAATTCTGTTACGGTCTTTACATAAAACTCATTATTCGGAAAATGGAACCGGTTTGGTTCATCTTTTAGTGCATTTGTTTGTAAGCATAATAATGTATCATGCCAGTCTGCATCTTCTTTTCTTAAATAGTGCGAGTCATTTGTTATGACCATTTTTATATCAAGTTCTTTTGCTATTTTTATTAAATCAGGATTTGTTCTTTTTTGTTCGTCTAAACCGTGGTCTTGAAGTTCTATGTAATAGTCATCTTTAAATAAATCTTTGTATTTTTGTGCAGTAGCCTTTGCACCTTCATAATTATTTTTAAGAAGATTTTGTAAAACTTCTCCGCCTAAACAAGCAGAACAACATACTAAGCCATCGTGATATTGCTCCAGTAATTCAAAATTTATTCTTGGCTTATAATACATACCTTCGCAATGTGCAATAGAAACTAATTTTACCAGGTTCATATATCCGGTTTTATCTTTTGCTATTAGTATGAGGTGGTATAACGGGTTATGTGATGAATTTTTTTCATGTATATCACCGTCATGTACATAAAATTCACACCCGACAAGTGCTTTTACTCCGACTTCTTTTGCAACACGATAAAATTCTATTGCTGAATACATAACACCATGATCAGTTATCGCAACTGCAGGCATGTTATTTTCTTTGGCAAATTCACAAAGTTCTTTTACCCTTATAGCCCCGTCTAGCAATGAATATTCACTGTGTAAATGTAATGGTACATATGCTGTGTTCATGCTTTATATGGTAACACACATTAAATAAAATTACTTTTATTGTTAAAAAAAATTGCAGCTAGTAATTATTTAATGTATCGTTTATTATTTTTATCATTTCTTCACGTAAAACTTTAGGTGATTCAATTATACAATCATAGTCATATCTTAATAGTCTTTTTAATAGAGTATCAAAAGGTTCATTCTTATTAACTATTATTTTAGACCCATCAGGCAAAATTTCCCTTATATATTCATTTTCTTTTAACGTATATGCATTTGCCAGCCGGCCTTTTATTCTAAAGACTACGGTTGTACCCATTTCTATAGGATTTATTTTGGATGGTAGCTGTTTTACATTGATTATATTATATATTGGTATATCTTTATATGTTCTTTCTGCGTCGTTATAAATTCTTAAATAAGCAGTTTTATTATTATAAATCACCTGTTTCGGGGTACATATTATATTTTTAGTTTGTTCATTGTCTATTTTGTACTTTAAATTAATTTTGAATGTATCTTGACATGCTTCTTCACATTTTTCTATTTGCTCTCTTAAATTTGAATAGTAAAAAGAAAAATCCGTATCCGTACTATAATTACTGAATAATAAATTTGTTTCGGCATCAAATCTAGACTCTATGCTATTAAGAAATTTTTCTAAATTTGTTTTATTTTTACCTTCAGGCATTGCCTCTGCAAATTTTGATAACAAGCTTACTGATTTTACATCATTTATATCAAAATTTAGTGAAAATGCACCATTTTGCATTACAAATTTATTTTTGACTTTAACAACTTTTATTCCGTAAACCTTTAAAGTATTGAGATATTTATTCAAAACAACATTACGTTTTTTCTTGTCATCATTATGCTCATCAGAAAATATTTTCATAACAGCTTTGTATTCTGCATTATTGTCATAGAGTAGTTTCAATAATTCAAATATTCTAACGCAGCTGTTATTGTATTTTTCTTTAAACTTTTTCTGCAATATATTCCTCCTTCATCTTTTTTAAGATAGAATATATGTCTTCTTTAAATGATTCAGGGTATAAGACTTTACAATTCCGTCCAAAGGACAAGATTCGTTGTCTTGCCAAAAATTTATTAGATGAAGTTATTTCAACAGTAATTTTATTTTCATCTTCGCTAATAATTTTTTCGTTATCAGATAAGTTTATATTTTTATCGTATATTTCACATCCTATTACAAACTCTTCAATGCTTGGGTTTATAGTTTTTTCTAGTTTTATAACAGGAACTTCTTGAATTCGAGAAACTAGAAAACTTGCAGTATTCTGATAAAGAGGGCTTTTGCCGTATAAATATAATTTATTATTTGATATTGCCAATTTTTCAGTCAGAATATCTATTGTTTTAATTTTTTGTGATGGAGAATTATATACGATTGTAATTTCTTCATTTTTTCTACAAGCTAATATCAGAGTTTTTAATATATCAGTATTAATATTTTTTAGAGGAGATATATTTAATAAAGTATTTTTTAGTTTTTCATTTTCTATATTATCGGAAATCTTTTTGAAAAATTTTGTTAAAGCAAGTAAATCTTCTAAATCAATTGATTTAGATAGCGTTTTAAATGTTTTAATAATACTTTTCAGTTCATCATCGGTTAATTTTAATTCGAAAGGATGTTTTAATAATTTATATTTAGCACCTTCGGATTTTTTACTTCTAACAATTTCGCAGCCCATTCTTTCAAGTGAATTTATATAAACCCGCAATGTATCAATAGAAATTGTTTCGTGTAGATAAGGATGGTTTGCGAAATGTTCTTTAATTTCTTCGTAAGATCTCGGGGCTTTTAAAAGATAAGAAAATAACAACATGGACTTAAATCCGGTAAAGGAAATAAGGTTATATGTTACTTTGTTGTTTTTCATGAATTCTTTCATTATAAATATTGTACTATAAAATTTTTCTATTGGCATGCTTGTTCTTGTAATTTTAAAAAGTCAACTCAAAGCAGCATCAAATTTTACTTAATTTCATTAAATTTTCTTCATTAAGATTTAAGAACATTAATTTTTTCGGATGATTACTAGGGGCATGGTCAATTGTAAAAAAATAATAATTTTTTTTTACTTGTCAAACATTTAACTTAGTTTTACATTTAAATAGGAATGGCTACCAGTAGTATGAATTGAGGTGATGGCAAAGATAGTAATTAGGGAAGAACTTAAACCAAAAAGAGTTATAGCATTGATGTCGGGGACTTCATGTGATAGTATAGATGCAGGATTGTGTGATGTATTTCCCGATTTATCTTGTAAACTGATATCAGGAATTAATTATGAATATCCGGAACATATTAAATCAAAAATTTTTCAAATTTTTTCAGGTGATGCAACAATAAAAGATATTTGTCAAATAAATTTTGCAATTGGTCAATGTTTTAGTGATGCGTGTAAAGTTTTAATTTCAGAATTTGGCAAACCGGATTTTATCTCAAGTCATGGTCAAACAATTTATCATTATCCGTTTGATGAGAGAATTGATAATATATCTTTAAAGAGCACATTGCAAATCGGCGAAAGTGCGGTTATCGCTGAAAACACAGGGTGTGATGTGATATCAAACTTTAGAGAAGCAGACATTGCAGCGGGTGGACAGGGAGCACCTTTAGTTTGTTTTGCAGATGAAAAATGGTTTCATAATAAAAATATTGCAATTCAAAATATAGGTGGCATGTCAAATGTAACAGTGGTATCAGACAGTTGCGAAACTTTTGGTTTTGACACGGGTCCCGGAAATGTTTTAATAGATTACTGCATGCAAAAATTTTTCAACAAACCTTATGACAGGGACGGTAAAATAGGTTTTTCGGGAAAAATATGTGATAGCTTTTTAGATTGCCTTATGCAGGATGAATATTATTATAAAAACCCACCAAAAACTACCGGAAGGGAGTATTTTACAAAACAGTATATTGAAAATGCATTAAAATTTGCTCCGCAGAATCCGGAAGATATAATAGCAACATTGACAGCGTTAACTGCAAAAACCATTGCCTCTGCTTATGAAAGATTTGTTTATCCAAACGTTGGAATAAATGAAGTTGTTGTTGGCGGGGGAGGAGCGTATAATCCATTTTTGATGAAACTTTTAAGAACTTATATTCCAAAACATATAGAATTAAAAAAACATGAAGATTACGGAATATCCAGTAATTTTAAGGAAGTAATGGCTTTTGCTGTTTTAGGATATTGTACATATTACAATATTCCAAATAATTTACCTTCCTGTACAGGTGCAAAACATAGAGTTGTTTTGGGAAAAATTACAAAACACGTTTGATAGCTTTTGGAATATAGTTTATTAAATCTTGAGCCATGACGGAATATTCAGTTAAATCTTCAGCAGCAAGTTCTCCGCAAAGCCCATGAAGGTAAACCGCTGCTTTTGCCGCTTCAAACAGGGGCATTTTTTGAGCTGATAAGCCTGCTATCATGCCGGTTAAAACATCGCCGCTGCCGGCTTTAGCAAGTGCACTGTTACCGGTATTGTTTACATATATTTCAAAATCTTGCGAGTAAACGACTGTATTATGGGATTTCAAGACCGTTACACAATTATACAATTCAGATATTTTTTTTGCAGATTTTTCTAAATTATTTGTAATATCATCAACTGTAGTTCGCAAAAGTCTTGCGGCTTCAGCCGGATGTGGTGTTAAAATTGTATTGGTTGGTAGCACTGTTAAATTTAATTTAGCTAAAACATTTAATCCGTCAGCATCTATAATTGTTGGAACTTTAGAATGTTCTGTAATATTTTTTACTAAATATTCGGCATCAGAAGAAGTAGAAAGTCCACAGCCGATAGAAATAACATCAAAGTCTTCTAATTGCTTCAAACAAGAAAAAAGAGGCATAAAGACTATGTTTTGCGTCTGAGCCGCAACTGCCCGTATTGTTTCTTCATTTGAATCAAGGAAACAGTAGCCACAGCCGATTTTTAAAGCTGCAACGCTCGATAAGTATGCAGCTCCCGGCATGTATTTTGACCCTGCTATATTCAAAACTTTACCAAATGTACCTTTGTTAGAATTTTCTTTTCTTTCAGGCAGGTTAAATTCCATTTTGTCTTATCCCTTCATATACTACTATTGCAACTGAATTTGATAAATTAAGGCTTCTTTGGCCTTGTTTCATCGGAATGGTTAGTGCATTTTTATCTGATACGTATTTTTCAGGCAACCCTCTTGTTTCAGGCCCGAATACCAAAAAGTCACCGTCTTTGTACTGAATATCTGTATATAATTTTTTTGATTTAGTTGTTAAATAATAAAAGTTAGCATCAGAAAATTGTTTTTGTAATTCGTCAATTGTATCAATTTTGTGTAAATCTACGTCATCCCAATAATCAAGTCCGGCTCTTTTTGTGTATTTACTTGAAAGTGAAAAACCTAATTTTCCGACAAGATAGAGCTTTGAGCCGGTACATGCACATAATCTTGCTATATTACCGGTATTCTGTGGAATTTCAGGTTCATACAAAACTATATTAAACATTATTTTTTCTCAAAAAGTTTTTTACTTTCAATAACTACAGGGAGTCCTCTTACAACACAAAATATTATTGCAATCCATGCAAAAATTACGGCAATTGTATTCATTGTATCAAACAGCGGATAAATTTCAAACCCGGGAATATTTGCTGCTATTATAAGAATAAATGCAACGACTTTTGCAACAGCATAACTTATTCTCATAAATTTTGAAGCACAAATAAATTTACCTAATTTGCTTGATTGCATTGATGTTTCACCAAAAGCAGTGTAGCCTTGTGCCAAAGCAACACTTCTTAAACTATCGGTTGTAAAGGCTCTTGCTACACAAATTATAGGGAATATCGGGCTTAACCATCCCATTACAGCAAATACAATCCAATAAGAAGCCTCTACAATTCTATCTCCCATTATATCCAACACTGACCCTAATTGTGAAGATTCATTGAATTTTCGAGCAACATAACCATCTACTCCGTCCAATATAAATGCAAATATTGTGAGCAAAAATGCTAAAATATATGCCCAGGTTGTTGGAATAAATAATAAATATATTGCAAAAAATGCAACAAAAATTCTAAAAATTGATATAAAATTTGCCATAATTCTCCTTATAAATGTTGTTTTACTCTTGATAAACCAAAATCAACTTCATCAAGTTTTTTAGCTCTTTCACCAAGCATAAGTTTTTCTGCCTGTTCTAAAATTTTGGTAACCATAAAACCGTTGTCACCGTCTGAACGTGCTTTTTTACCTGTTTCGCAGCAGCTTATGAAATGCTGGCATTCAAGTTTTAACGGTTCAATTTCAAGATAATCAAGTGTTATATTTTTAGTATTATCAGCACTAAAGTTATCATAAATTGTTAATTTATGGTCAGGAAGTGTATCATCAAGAATTGCTGTGGCCTTTGTTCCTCTTACCAAAAGCTGAACATGCTTTCTAGGAGTTATCCAGCTGTCTGTAATATGACCGATCATGCCATCTTGAAATTCTATTCCTAAATGTGTGATATCCATAATATCATTTCTGTCTGTTGAGCTGCCTATTGCTGAAATAATTCTAACAGGCTCTTTTCCTGTAACATAGCTCATCATTGATAAATCATGCGGGGCTAAATCCCACATTACGCTTCTATCATTTTTAAAATAATTGACGTTTAGCCTGTCGCTTTGTGCATAAACTATTTCACCTAAAGCACCTTCTTCTATCAGCATTTTTAATCTGTTAACAGCAGGGTGGTAAAGTAATAAATGTCCTACCATTAAAACAAGCCCTTTGCTGTCTGCTAAATCTTTCAAGTCTTTTGCTTCCTGTGCTACTGTTGAAATTGGTTTTTCAACATAAACATTTTTGCCTGCTTCAAGCATAGCCTTAACCATTTTATAATGTGTATGGCTTGGTGTTACAACAGCTACAGCTGTTATTTCGGGGTTTTTGATAATATCATTGAAATCACGGGTGATTTTTAAATCAGGATACATTTCTTTGATTTTAGCGATATTGTCTTCATCAATATCACAAACCATTTCAAGTACGTTTAAATTATAAAAATTACGTACAATATTTCTTCCCCATAATCCGCATCCTATTACTGCTATTTTTTGTTGTGTCATGTTATTTATCCTTTTAATTTAATTATATCAAAAAATTATTGTGGTTTAAGTGCTCCTGTTCTTAATTGATTCATTTGCTCATATCTTTCATAAAAAAGTTCCTGGTCTTCTTTTGGAAACATAGCTGCAAATTTGTCTAACAGCGGTTTTGGAATCTCGCCTTCATAAGCTATTTTATCTATTATTTCATCAGTCAGCGGGTAAAGATTTCTATAATTTTTATAAAAAATCATCCTTGCCTCATCGTCAGCTTGTTTAGGATTTTGAGCTATTTTTTCTCCCAGTTTATATGTGGTGTAATTCATATTAAAATAAACACCTTTATACTTTTTCATGACTAATCTTATTATTAAATCAAATTCAGATAAAAGTTTGAATTTTTCATCAAAGAAATTTTCTTTTTCCAAAACAGATTTTTTAAAGAAAAAACATTGTCTTGGACATGGAAGTACCTGAAAAACATTGTACATTGACGGAATATATAAGAAAACAAATCCTTCGGGATGTCTGCAATACGAAGGCGAAAAACAAAAGTCACCGTTTTCTTCTTCCATTAAATTTACCATATCCTGGATTGCCGTAATATCATGATAAAAATCATCACAGCTTAAAAATGATACATACTTACCTTTGGCTCTTAAAATCCCTTTATTGTAACCGTTAAATTTTCCGGTATCAGGTTCTGAAAAAAAGTTGATATAACCTTTATTTTTATAGTCTTTTAAAAGTATTGAAGTTTCATCGGTTGAGGCATTATCAATAACAATATGTTCAATATTGGGGTATGTTTGCATATCAAGCAGCGTAACCATTAGATTAAAGTCATCAGCCTGATTTTTTTCTACAATATTGTGTGTTGTAGTTATAATGCTAACAATTGGTTCCATTCCAACTCCTCAAATTTAAGTTTAGCATAAGTTTT
>CALUSG010000035.1 GCA_944323365.1 Candidatus Gastranaerophilales bacterium | reverse complement strand
GATATATCTGTCATATCCCTTGATAACGATATCTTCTGATGCGAATATTTCATTGACTGATATTCACAGTCTGACTTCCTCGCTGTTATCGTTAATAATCTCGCTTGTGATGCTGATAAGCCCATTTATTTCCTTTCGCAACTTAAATACATTTGTATTCATTTAGTATTACGACATTTTGGTAATTAATCTTTAAAATTCCAGCTTTGATTTGTAACAATTGTTAACAATATTTTTCTTTTTATATGGCTGTATTCATTGATTTTTTGAAAATATCCATTAAATGATTGATGTTAAGGGTTAAATAATACTCTATTGTATTAATACGGGGAGAATATGAGTACTCAGACTTTAAATTCAATAGCGTCTAAAGAATTATATACACAGTATGATTGGTATAAAAATACCTTTCCTCCTGTGGTTCAAAAAAGCTGCGATGAATTTTTTCTACCCGGTTTTAAATTTGAACTCCTTGGTATAAGTAAAAATATTACCCCTTTAATGGACAAAGATGCTTATTTTGTAACAAAAATTCGTATTGATAAACAATATGATATGTTTTTCAGAAGTTCTGAAAAAACAATTTCTATTATATTAGATAGAGTTCTCGGTAAAAACAACAAGTCATTTAATTTAAATAAACTGACAGATTTGGAAGCTAAAATTATAACATCATTTAATGATTATATGTTTAATATGACATCAAAACTTCTTTCTCCGCCGCCGGCAAATGAATTGAGAAGATCTAATTTTGATATTATACATTTAACATTTTTAATAAAAGACACTGAACAAAACATTTGCGGGAAATTTATAATCTCACTTCCCGATGCACTTTTAAACCCGCAAAAAATTGAGTCTAAAGGTGAAAAATTTGATAATTCAACATTTACCAAAAGCACTTTAGATGTAAAAATTAAAATTGGTACTACAAAATTTACAATGTTTGAACTAAAAAATTTAGACTTAGAAGACATGGTAATATTTGAAAATAGTAATATAAAAAAAATGACTTTAGTTGTAGATGACTATGAAAAAGAAATAAACCTAAACCCGAACTTGGGATTGATAACACCTATAGAAAATAATGACGGAGGAGAAAATATGGGAGCAGAAAACTTATGGGACAGCATTGAAGTTGAAATGTCCGCAGAATTTGATGCCGTAAAAATAACACTTGGTGAACTAAAAAATATAGAAGAAGGCATTGTTGTTGACTTAACATCAATCTACAACAATAATGTAACCCTCAAAGTAGAAGATAAAACTATTGCCAAAGGCGAATTAGTTATTGTAAATGACAGATACGGTGTAAAAATAAATGAAGTAATCGCACAAAATAATCAAAACAATCAAAATAATCAAAATTTTGAAAGCAATCAAACAGAAGAAGCTACTCAACCTGCTGATTCTGAGGATTTTCCTGTTGATAATCATAATACAGCTGAGCCTTCAGTTGAACAGCAGGATGAAGAATTTGATTACAGCGATTTTGAACTTGATGATGAAGATATTTAAAGGAGGAGTTAATGTTTGGATATGCAGCAAATTTTACAGTATATACAATGGCAATGATAGGGCTAATCTGTTTTGCCTTATTTGTTTATAAAAAATTCTTTGTTAATTCCTCATTTAATAACAAATCACAGTTTTTAGGCTTAGAAGAAAGCTTAAATATAGCACCTCGAAAAAGTATACACGTTATTAGAGCCGGTAATGAAAAATTTTTAATTGCCTGTGATGTCGATAAAACAACATTAATTTCCAAATTAAACGAAAATCAAACACGTTGTGAAAAAAGAATAAATGAAGAATTACCTGTTATCGTTGATTTTCAGAAAAAAAATATTTTAAAAGATATGGTTAAAAAGATTAATGAAATCTAGGGGATAAAATGGACGTACTAAAAGATATAAATCCTGTTTTACAAATGCTAATAGTTATGACGGTATTTTCATTATTACCGTTTGTATTTTGCTGTATGACAAGTTTTTTGAGATTTGTTATAGTATTTTCTATGTTAAAAACCGCACTTGGAACACAGCAAGTACCGCCATCAATAGTAATAATAGGATTAGCAATGGTTTTAACATTTTATACAATGGGGTCTACATTTACCAAAATGTATGAAATGGGCTCAATCCCATATCACAAAAATCAGAATATGGTAGAAGCAATAGCAGAAGGCTCAAAACCATTAAAAGAATTTATGATGAAACAAACAAGAGAATCCGATTTGGCATTCTTTGTTGAACTTTCACAAAAGACCCCGCCAAAATCGCCCGAAGAAATCACCATATGGCAAGTCGCACCGGCATATATAATAAGTGAACTTAAAACCGCATTTGAAATCGGATTTATAGTATTTGTACCGTTTATTGTATTGGATTTAGTTGTTGCTAATATCTTACTGGCACTCGGTATGTTTATGTTATCACCAACAATTATCTCCTTGCCGTTTAAACTGCTTATATTTATTGCAGTAGACGGTTGGGCTTTAATAGTACAAGGTTTGGTCACAAGCTACAATTGAGGTATTTATGGAAATTTTAATAGAATATTTAGCAAGAGGATTTATGGTAATGCTGGCAATATCAATGCCTTGTGTTCTTGTGGCTGCAGGGATTGGTCTTGTAGTCGGTATATTGCAGGCGGTTACACAGGTTCAAGAACAAACAATTGCAGCAGCTCCAAAAATTTTAGCTGTTTTCTTAGTGATAATTATTGGAGGTGTAGGTTTTATAAGAATGCTTACGAATTTATTCACTGACGGAATGGCTCTTGCATTTAATGTTGTACCAAAAAATGAAAATTATGTACTTTCATCTGATTATTATAAATATACGACACCGTTTGAAGGTGAAATGCAGGATAGATTTAAAAACCAGCCTGATATTAATGAACTTATGAAAAATCCCGGCAAGGTTCCGTTTATCAATAACCAACAAAAAATGAAATATCTGCCCAGTCAAAGAACTCCTATGCCAAAACCTGATTTTGTAGAAACTAACACAATACTTGGAAGATAATTATGAAAAAAAATTTACTGTTATTATTAATCTTAACTAATATTTTACCGGTTTGTGCATTTGAAAACTATATGATAATTTCTGAAATGCCGGTCAAATCAGTTTATGCAGAAAACACAAAAATATTAGATATTAAACCTGTTTTTACGATTGACAACGAAAAAAATATTTTGATTTTAACAGCAAAAAAATCAGGTAAAACTAAAATTTACTTGAACCTGAATGGAGCAACAAAAATACTTAATGTAAATGTAAATAAAAACAGTACTGAAATTAAACCTGAAAAAGGATTTGAATATTATTCAATAGATGAACCTCCAAATGGGATAGAAATTCTGCCGCCTCCGGGGAGGGTATAATGGAAGCTGTACTTTCAGGATTAATGAATATGTTTCCAACATTAAATACGGCACTTGCTGCCGGTATTATGGTATTTTCACGACTTATAGGATTTATTAGGCTAGCCCCTGTATTTAATCGTAAAGAAATACCGGGAATGATTAAACTTGCATTGTGTCTTTTATTGACAATTGTTATTACTCCGTTTGTAAAACCTGAAAGTCTTTTAGTAATGGATTCATTTTTTCTTTCCATTTTATTAAATATTGTTGTAGGTGCTCTTATAGGTTATATGGCACAGTTAATACTTGCCGCAGTCGAAGCGGGAGCCGACATGATTAATATGCAGATGGGATTATCATCTGCCATGGTACTGGAACCTACCACATCAGGACAAGTTTCACTATTAGGTAAAATTATGGCTTTATTCGGGCTTTTAATATTTATTAATTTAGGAGGAATTTATTGGCTTTTAAGAGCTTTAATGAGGAGTTTTGAAATTTTTCCTATTTTTGCGACAAGTCTGCCTTTGGCGAAATTAGTTAATATGAATTATCTTATAACCATATCTTCTAATGTATTATATATGGGGCTTCAAATTGCCTCTCCTATTTTACTAGCGACATTAGGTCAAGATATTATTCTTGGCGTCATTTCAAAAACTGCTCCGCAGGTTAACGTTTTCCAATTAAGCTTCCTTTTTAAACCGGTTTTAGGTGCGGCTATTATGGTTTGGATTTTACCTATGCTTTTAAACATTATAAGTGAATATTTTCTCTCTTATTCTAATATTTTTTAAAATCTTAAACGTACTCTAAACAGCTTTTTAGTAGTAAAATATCATTATGACAAAAAATGCATACATACATATTCCTTTTTGTAAGCAAAAATGTAAATATTGCTCTTTTATATCATACACGGATTTAGAGGGCAAAGACATATATTTAGATACACTAAAAAAAGAGATACACCATTTTTATCAAAACGAACTTCTAGAAACATTATATATAGGTGGTGGAACACCGTCTTTATTATCTATTCTTGAACTTGAAAAGCTGATAAATTTATTTAGTTTTGACCAAAATTCAGAAATCACAATAGAATTAAACCCTGAAACATTGACTTTAGAGTACTTTATTGGTTTAAAAAGTCTTGGTTTTAACCGAATAAGCTTAGGGTGTCAAACCTTTGATGATAAAATACTTAAATTAATAGGACGAAAACATAGCTCAAATCAGGTAATTAACGCTGTAGAATTTGCTCATGAAGCAGGATTTGACAATATAAGCCTTGATTTTATTTATGGATTACCCGAACAAACAATTAAAGATTTTGAAAAAGATTTAAAAACAGCACTGTCACTAAATATTCAGCATATATCCTTATACGGATTAAAAATTGATGAAGGTTGTTTTTTTTATAAAAACCCGCCATCATCTCTGCCAAATGAAGATTTGCAAGCTGATATGTACTTAAAAGCAATCGATATATTAAATAATTTTAACCATTATGAAATAAGCAATTTTGGCATACCGTCAAAACATAACCTCAACTATTGGAATAACGGTAATTATTATGGTTTCGGAGCCGCTGCACACGGTTATATTGATAATATAAGATATTCAAACTACGAAAACCTTAAAAAATATATTGAAAACCCTTTCAAACATTCTCATGAAAATACCTTAACCATACAAGACCAACTTGAAGAAGAGATTTTTTTGGGGTTTAGAAAAATTGACGGAATAAATATACATCTCATAAATCAAAAATTTAATGTTGATTTTGAAAAAAATTACTCAAACATTATTTATAAATATAAAGATTTTTTTATTAAAACAATAAACGGATATGCATTCAATACAAAAGGAATATTAATAAGTAACAGTATTTTATCTGAATTTTTGCAATAAAAAAGCCCCTTAACGGGGCTTATAAATCTTATGAAACAGCTTCTGCCGCTGGTTTTGCCACAGCTTCAGCAGCATTCTCAGCTACTTCTTCTGCTGCTTTTGATTTTTTGAACAAATTAGTCAATTTTGACCAGGCTTTATCATCTATCCATTTACCTAATTGACCTAATTTGTGGCCTACTTTTTGCATAAATTTTGCATCTTTAAGACCAGCTTCATCCAACACTTTAAATGCATTTTTCTTGAAACCTACTAATGCACCGGCTCCTACAACAAGTGCCGTTACTACTAATTTTGCCAATGCCTTTCCAAAGCTTTCTTTTTTCTTCGGTTTTGGATCACTAAGAACTGCCGCATCAGGTCTTGTATAACTTCCCGGACGACTAATTGGATCTTGTGATACCATCCCTGGATTTCCTTTAAAATTTACAGAAGAAACAGAATTTATCATTTATAAACCTCCTAACATAGAACTATTATAGCACTACTACATTAATTATAAAACCCTCTAAGCTCAGAAATTTGATTTGATAATAAAATATTTTTTAAAATTGTTACAAATCTTTACATAAAAACTGGAATAAAAAAATACAAACTGTCATCTATATAATTAAGGGAGAGAAATATGGATAGAACACAAGAAACTTTAATTTATATAGAAGATAACGACAAAAAGTCAGCCGCTATGGCATCAAATTTTTATACTATGCAAGAAACAAAGGATAGAATTTATATTAATACTTTGGCTTACGAACTTGTGATGAAATATTTAGCACAAGAGGATATTGACGTTTCACACATATATAATTTGCATGATATCAACAAAATTCATGAAGAGTTTGATATAGCTGATATAATGCTGCCTAATATACATATTGATGTAAGAATGGTTTATGATGAAAATGTAATTTTTATACCGAAATCACATTTTGAATATGGCTTAACACCTGATATATACTTAGTTTTAAAATTATCAGAAGACAACACGTATGCAAAATTTTTAGGATTTTTTGAGCCAAAAATAATTAATAAAAATAATCAAAACAGCGAATATTATTTTGTGGAAAAAGAAAAATTATCATCTACACAAGATTTAAAGAGTTTTATAGAAAATTTTAATGGAAATACAACAGAAGTATTATCACAAGAAGATATTGATACCGGTCATCGTCTTGCATTGTCACTTATTGACCATGATATTCATGAAGAAGACAAAAAATCTCTTTTAAAAGCATTATTAAAAAGTTCGACTTTGCGTAAAGAATTAATTGACTTTGATAAATTTGAACTGTTGTCATATCACTTTGTCAGAAATGAAAATTTAGATTCCGAACTTCTTGTAAACTCAACTGAAAATATAGAAGATGAATTTGATATCTTTGATGGTCCGGATGAATTTCAAAATTTTGATGAAACTGCATTATTAGAAGATTTATCTGATTCGGACAGTACAGAAGAAACTAACAACGACCAAAGCTCTAACGAAGAAGACTTTAATACGCCAATAGAGAACTCTTCTGAAAATAATAGTATATCTGACTCTGACATACTGGACTCATTTACGGATGAGATAAATACCGAAAATATAATAGAAACTATGGAAAATATTAATACAACACAGCCATTAGATTTCAGCAAAGAACAACCCGTAGATAGTTTAATTGAGCCAAATTTAACAGAAACAGATGATGAAAAATTGAATATTGACCTGGAAAATACAGCATCACTTGAAGAACCTATACAAGAATTTTCAACAGAAGAACTTAATGCAGATGTTATTGATAATGTTAACCCAAATAATAACCTTGACGAACTTTCTACGAATGATCAAGATTTTAATTTAGAAAATTCTAATGACTTTTCTTTAGATGATATTAACCAAGATTTATCGGTAAATAATACTGATGTTCTTGATAATCTCAATGAAAGCAGCGACTTAAATGAACTTTCTGCTGATAATCAAGATTTTAATTTAGAAAGCTCTGATGATATTTTGTTTGACGATATTAATCAGGAACTACCTGCAGACAATAACGATTCACTCGATAATCTTAATGAAAGCAGCGACTTAAGTGAACTTTCTGCTAATAACCAAGATTTTAATCTAGAAAGCTCTGATGATATTTCGTTTGACGATATTAATCAGGAATTACCTGTAGACAATAACGATTCACTCGATAATCTCAATGAAAGCAACGACTTAAATAAACTTTCTGCTGATAATCAAGATTTTAATTTAGAAAGCTCTGATGACTTTTCTTTTGATGATATCGCCGAGGAGTTACCTATAAATAATTCTGAGTTCAACAATGATGTTAATGAAACTAATTCCCCTGAAATAATAGAAAACGAACAAGAAACTAATCTTGACGAATCTATTAATAACATTCCATCAACTGATGAGTTTAAATCTACACCGGACGATGATTCAAATATATCTTTTGATGAAATAGATCTTTTATATAATGATGAACAAAATATGCACACGGCAGATATAAATAATTCATCAGAAACAGCACCTACGACTCCGACAAACTCATCCGACCAAAATGATGGTTTAGTGAGTTTAGAAGAGTTAGCCAATAAAAACATGGTTTTTGAAAATTCAACAAGCATAAGTAACAGAGAGTTTACTCCTGGCGAAATAATGATAGACATAAACCAAGATTTAGAAGAAACTGCAACAGAAAAAAATGATTTAGAAGATTTAGGAATACTATATAACGAACAAACAGGCGAAATAAACGACGTTGAGAATAATATCCAAACTTCTTTTAAAAAACAACATGGTAAAAAAGCCATAATCTTAGCGACCGCTATAATAACGGCATTAGCTGCAGTATTAATAGTATATACAACAATGTCAAAATCAAATAATAACATAGCACAACAGAATAATCAAAATGTTTTAGAAGACAATGTTCCGAAAGTCGAAGAAGCGAAAGCCCCTGCAATGGACGAAATAGCTCAAGAAACATTACCAAAACCTACTATAGAAAATACAGTGCAGCAAGCTCAAGAAAAAATAAATTCTAACCCCATGCCGATAGAACCTGAATTTTTAGAAATAAAGAAATTAAGCTGGTCAATTCCTGACTATATTTCATATAATGATGATTTTAAAAATTTCTTACAAACTTCCGGCAAAAGCATAAGATTAACTCTGTCCAGTGACTTGCTGCTGGCAACAGAATATGCATATTCAAATCAAATAGACGCAAACATTACTCTTTCAAAAGACGGTAATTTGCAGGATGTAAAAATAACTAAATCCAGCGGTTCAAAACAAATTGATGACATTGTGTTACAAACTGTTAAACAAACGTTAAATGTCGTCAAAGCCCCGCCAAATGTGATTGTAGGGGATAATGCCCAGTTGACACTTAAAATATATCTATAAATATGATATAATAACTGTAAAGGAAAACTTTACAGTGGATTTAGCACAAGATAAATTAGACTTAATAGAAAAAATTATAAAAAACGACCGTAAGTTTACAGACAATGAAGATCTATATGACGATTTTTTCAACGAAACATGTAAACGTTCTTTAGGCATAATAAAAGTTATAAGCTCAGATGCCGCACTAGAGGCATATCTTAAAAAAATTGCAACAACAGCAATTTTAAATGTTTTAAAAGATTCCGGTCGATTAAGAAGAACAAAAAGCGGCTATACACCGACAAACGAAATTTCTATTGATGAACCTTTATCTGAAAACTTTAATAAAATTGAAGTATCATATAAAAATTTTAATGTAGCAGAAACACCTGAAGAAATTGTAATAAAAAAAGATAACTTTAGACAAATAAAAAATTCTATTTTAGAAATTAATGCGTCAGAACCTGAAAAGAAGTATTTACAAATTTATAAATTGCGTTATGATAATGGAATGACGCAAAAAGAGATTTCCAAAGAACTTGGATTATCCCAATCTGAAATTTCTAAACGGTTGTTCATTTTAATGAACAAAATAAAACAATCTTTCAGGTAAATATTATGAAATGTCCAGTATGCAAAAAAACAATTCCGGAAAATACATTAAAGTGTCCGTATTGCCAAACAAGAACAGGTTTATTGTGTAAGAATTGCAATACAGTTAATTCTGTTTTTGACATTAAATGTAAAAAATGCGGCAAAGAAATTTTAAAAATATGTAACCACTGTAATAGTGTAAATTTTTTAAATGCAAAAAAATGTCGGAAATGTGGCATGCCATTTAATGAACAATACGAAACCGCACAAATAGATACAATAGAATACAGACCAAATCTAATATCCCAAAAAAATGCCATAACGGTTTTAACACAAGGACTATTATCCGAAGATAAGAAAATATTTTCTTTAAGCGGAGAAAAAGGCATAGGCAAAACTTTTGTATTAAAAAATACGATAAAAAAACTTCAAGAACATAAATTTATTTGGCTGTTTGGGAAATGTACCCCGCTGACACAACTTACTCCAGGTGGTGTTATACAGGATATGATTTTGAATTTATATAATTTACCGAATTTTTGTTCTAATACACCCGATTTTAAAAAAGATGCAGTAAAATTTTTTCAAAATGAATTTCCTGAAATGACAAATTTTGAAGTAAACAATTTTATTAACTTTATATATTCATCACGAGACGGAAATTTTGAAGACTTATTAATAAATAAAAAGAAAACTTTTGCAATTTTGAATAAAGTTTTCACAAAAATAACGCAGCTGGGTAATTTAGTAATAATTGTTGATAATTTTGATTTCATTGACGGATTTTCATACGAATACTTAAATCTTCTATTAAAACAAGAAAATATAATGCAGAACCTGAGGTTTATAATGATGTACTCTGATTATAAACCGGCTAAGGGATATTTTAACATAGAAGAAAAAGATATATATTTAGACATAGGAATAGCCCCGTTAAATGACTTAGAAACAGATGAACTATGCAAAAGCTTAGAAGAAGCATTTTCATATACAAATGAATTTGAAAAACATGAAATAATAGAAAAAAGCAAAGGTCACCCTGCCTTTTTAGAACAGGCACTGAGTCTGTGTTTTGACTGTCAAATCAGTGACAAATCATTTATTCTACCTGAAACTTTTGCAGAAATAATTCAGGAACGTTTAAAAAACTTAAAAAAGGTAAACTCTATTGCGTATAAAACACTAGTTGGAGCAGCGATAATAAGTGATAAAATTAATTTAGCTTTGATAAAAGAGATTTTCAAATTTGAAGACAAAGAGTTCAATGGCATAATTGACTACCTGAGAGAAATGAATTTTATAACTCCTATAAATGAAATTTTCTATGAATTCAAAAATTTATTACTTTGGGAAACAATTCTTACGCAATCAAAAAATGATGAAGATTTTATAGATATAAATGAAAAAATTGCAAATACATTAAACAAATTTATACTAAATTCAAATGCAATTTTAGGCATAATAACTCAAAACTTAAAACAAACAGAACTATCGCTAAAAATTTGGACAAAAAACACACGGCTAGCTGCATATATCGGAGATATAAATCTATACGTAATATCTCAAAAACAATGTCTAGCTTTAATAAATGAATTAGATGAAAGTGAAACTATAAAAACACGTTATAACATATCAGAGCGTTTAGGCAAACTTTTATCAGACTACAACCCGAAAGAAGCACTTGAATTTTTACCGGATGCGATAGCAAATGCAAAAGCAATAGGAAATACTCCAAAAGAAATAGAACTTTTAGGATATTTATCACACTGTTGCTTAAAAACAGGCAATTACTACGGAAATGTAGAATGCGTAGATACTATCCTTGAAAAAATGTCAGGTGAAAATAAACTTGAAACAGCTCTTTTGAAAACCTGCAAACTAGAAGCACTTTTAAATATAGGTAATTGCGGAGAAGTAATAAATACAATCGACAATGACATTATGCCGGTATTAGACAATGCATTATCTAAATATCATAAATCAAAATTTTCATACGAGTTTTTATATGAAACCTGGCTAAAAACATACTTAATTTTAGCAATGGCTTTAGTTTTACAGGGTAACGATCGTTCATTCGAGATTTTAACAATAATTTTTGACATAATTGAGCGTAATAACATAAAAGATGAAATATTTATATGTAAAAGCAAACTTACACTGGCTTTCGCAAATACATTTAAAGGCGATATTTATACATCAGAAACTATTTTAGACGATGTATTAAACAATTACAAAACAACAGCAATGGATAATGAAAATATATTACGCTGGAACCTCATAAAAATACTGAATAACTTTATCCGTCACAGATATGACGGATTACAAGAAGATCTTTTCCAGGTTGTAACATTTGCGAATAACTGCGGTGACAATTTTACTAAAAATATTTTAAAAACGCTTTTAGGGAAGATTTTTAAAGATAATGAACAATCAAAGCAAGCCCTTGATATCTATAATGATCAAATAACCTATTTTGCAAAAGAAAAAATGGCCCTTGGAGCATTATTAACCTGGTGGCTTATAGCAGATGCAACAATAGTAGCCGAAGGTCCTCATAATGCTTTAGAAATAGCTAACCAGGCACTTGAGGTTGCACAAAATCCTAAAATTAATAATTACTTATTCATAATTTTGTTAAAAATCGTAATTGCAAAGGCCAGTATAGTAATTTCTGACTATGAAACAGCTAAAATTCAAATCGAAAACGCTATAATACTAGCCGGAAAATTTAACATGAAAGATATTTTATCAAGATTATATTTGTTATATGGAAAATATTTCCAGGAAATAGGTTTGTTAAAAACCGAACGACAATCTGATTACCTGAAAGGTGCTGAAAAAATGTATGAAAAAGCATCCGAATTAGTTAAACAAACCAAAAATAACTTTGTACATATTGAAATAGAAAAATCAAAAAATGTTCTTAAATCTTTTTGCCAGCTTAACAGTATAAAAATCTAATTTTGATTAAGATAATCATCAAATTTTTTAATGTTAACTTTATACCCACAGCCATCATGTAGTTTTCCCGGATAAAAAATCCGCTTTGCAGGATATTTTCTACACATACGAGGTCTGTGCTTATAATCAGAACATAATCCCTCAGCCGTAACAAGCTTACAGGCAAAGATAAAATTACCATACTCATCCTTACCTTTTATATAAAATCTTCTATATGTAGGGAATAAAAATTGCATTATTTTAAATTCTTTTTCAGTATAAGTATCAACACTATACATATAATTACAGCATTTACCACACTTTAAGCATTCGCCTGTGATTTCGTATGAAACTTTTTCAGGCACGAAATTTGATAAAATTTCATTCTTTAATATTTGTAAAAAATCAATTATTTTCTTCATATAATTTGTCTGTATATATTACCATGTTATAATAAAAGTGCAAAAGAGGAAAATCTATGCCAAAAAAATACAAAAAACGTTCAACTGCAAAAGAAATTGCAAAACGCAATATAAATAAAAAGAAAAAAGAAAACGGCTTTATAACAAATTTAAAATTTTTATTTATACTAATTGCCGCATTTATACTTGCCGGCTTTGCATCATTACAATTATATTTGTCATCTCAGCCGCCAATAGCTAATTTAGAGCAATTCAAGCCGAATATAGTAACAAAATTTTATTCTGAAGACGGTGAAATTATAAAAACATTTACGGCATATACTTTTTCAAAAATAGAATTAAAAGATGTCCCTGAAGAATTAAAAGAAGCAATAATAGCAACAGAGGACAAAAACTTTTACAGACATGGCGGATATGATATATTCGGATTGGTAAGATCCTCAATCCAAAACATAATAGCTGGAAAAGTTGTACAAGGTGCAAGTACAATAACTCAGCAGCTTGCAAGAATACTATTCTTATCAAATGAAAGAACATTTACAAGAAAGATTAAAGAACTGGTAATTGCAGCAAGAATAGAAAAAACAATAACCAAAGACCAAATTTTAGAAATGTATTTAAACAATGTTTATTTAGGATCAGGAGCATACGGCGTAGAAGGAGCCGCAAAAATATACTTTAATAAACATATAAAAGACTGTACCTTACCTGAACTGGCATTAATAGCAGGTTTACCGCAAGCCCCTTCAGTATATTCTCCATTTAATAATATGGATTTAGCCGTAAAAAGAAGAAATCAAGTTTTAACACGTATGTATAAAATGCGTTATATAACAAAAGACGAATATGAAGAAGCAAAAGAAGCAAAAGTCGTTTTAAACAGCATGCCGCAATTTTATACAACGAATAAAGCCCCTTATTTCTGTGATTATATAATGAATGAATTAGAGAAATTAGGTTTTGAGGAAACAGAAATAATTCATGGCGGATATAAAATTATAACCACATTGGACTCAAAAGCACAGACAGCAGCAAACGAGGCTGTAATAAAAGATTTAAAGAACTGGGGCTTAGCCGGTGATGCAAAACAAGCTGCAGTATTTTCATTCAACCCGTTAAATGGAAAAATAATAGCCTATGTTGGTGGTAAAGATTATACAAAAAGCCAATATGACCGGGTAACACAAGCAGTAAGGCCTCCTGGTTCAGCATTTAAACCATTTGTATATGCAGCCGCATTAGAAAAAGGAATAAGCCCGAACGATTTTATAGATGACATGCCAATAACAATTGGCGGCTGGTCACCAAGGAATTACGGCAACAAATATAGAGGTAAAATCCCTGTATATAGTGCCTTAATGGTATCATCAAACGTCTGTGCGGCAAGAATAATACGTGAAGTAGGCGTACGATCAGTTATACAGATAGCAAGAGTGCTAGGAATAGAAACTCCATTAGAATATGATTATACAATTGCCTTAGGCTCAAATGGCGTCAAATTATTTGAATTTACAAGGGCATACGGAGCATTTGCAAATGGGGGTTATGTAGTACAGCCATACGGAATAGAACGTGTTGAGACTTCCCGTGGCAAAGTTGTTTACGAAGCACCCAAAACAAAGGTATCTCATCAATTAAGCTTAAGAACAGCCGCAGAAATGACTGCAATGCTTAAAACAGTTATAACAAACGGTACCGGACGAGCAGCAAACTTAGGTATACCCGCTGCAGGAAAAACAGGTACAACTGATGATAATAAAGATGCCTACTTTGTTGGATATACGCCCAATATAGTAACAGGTGTATGGGTAGGTAGTGATGATAACAGCGTAATGAATAAATCAATTCAAGGCGGAACAGTTCCTGCTATTATTTGGAAAGATGTAATGAAAGTTGCTACCCAGCCTTATGGAAAACTTGACTTTAATTATCCTGAAGTTAAACTGGAACCGTTTAAACTTAACACTAATAATATAAAAATAATAGATCAACAAGAGCAACAATCCGAAGAACAGGCTGAACAACCAAAACAGACGGAACAAACAGAACAAATAAACCCTCAAGATGTTTTGAAGAATGTAAAATCTAGTATTACAACGACTCAGCCAAATAAGCCTCAACCGGCACAGCAGCAGCAAACAAAAACAGCCCCAATACCAATGGCCGTACCGGAGAGTTTACAATAATGCATATAGGAGTTGACGAATCAGGTAAAGGAGATTTTTTCGGACCACTTTGTATAGCGGGTGTTCTCGTTGATGAAAAAAAAGAAAAATTTTTTGCAGAATTAGGGATAAAAGACAGTAAAAAAATTTCTGACAAAAAAATTTTAGAATTAGAAAAATCAATTCGAGCAAATGCTGTTCACTCAGTTGTCGCTATTTCTAACGGGCGATATAACGAGCTTTATGCGAAGATAAAGAATTTAAACAAGCTTTTAGCCTGGGGTCATGCAAGGGTTATTGAAAATATTTGTGAACACAACGAATGTGATTACGCACTTTCTGACAAATTTGGTGATGAGAGTCTTATAAAATCAGCATTAATGAAATATGGAAGTAATATAGAACTTCGACAAATGGTAAGAGCAGAAAGTGATATCGCAGTAGCTGCAGCATCAATTCTTGCCAGAGCAACTTATGTTCGTAAAATGGCAGAAATGGAGCAGACTTATGGATTAAATTTTCCTAAAGGCTGTGCCCAGCAGGTAAAAGATGCGGCTAAAGAATTTATTGCAAAATACGGCAAAGAAAGGCTTAAAGAGGTCTGTAAAACTCATTTTAAAACCTTCAATGAAGTATGAGTTTAAAATTGTCTGAGGGCACCATGCCAACAGCACTATACAAATTCTTAATTATGTTTCCTTACATAATCTTCAATCATCTTAGCGGCTAGATTACTTGCCGAACGTTTTTCTTTTTCTGCTAATATTTTGAATTGTTCAAATATATCTTTTTCAATTATAACAACAAAACGATGATTTTCTTTCTTAATAACCAATTATACACTCCTTGTAAATTATTTGTAAACCTTTGTAAATTTTATAGTTAAAATACGGAAATTTCAATTGCAAAAGGTTTATAATAAGTTTATAAACTATTGCGAGGATAATATGAAAAAAAGATTATTGACTATTTTTAATGATATCTGCATGGTTGAATATTTATGGATAATTCAGAATGAGGCTTTAAAATATTGTATAGATAATAATATAGATTGTTCTCATATAATGATATAGACAGATATTATTGAAAAAAAATTTAGAGAGGCTTTAAATAATTTAGATTATTTTATAATGGATTTATAAATTTATGCTACAATACAAATATGTTCACAGGTATAGTAGAAGAAACAGGGATATTAAAAAGCATTACGGGTTCAGTTATAACAGTTCAGTGCAAAAAGGTTTTGGAAGATACCAAACTTGGCGACAGCATTGCGATTAATGGCTGCTGTCAGACTGTGACGGCACTGACTTCTGAAACTTTTTCGGCAAATGTAAGTGATGAAACATTTAAACTTACTAACTTCAAATCAATGAAACGAGGCGATATTGTAAATCTTGAACGTGCTTTGACACCATCAACAAGAATGGGCGGCCACATTGTACAAGGACATATTGATATGACAGCAAAATATCTTGGTGACATGACTTTTGAAGTTCCGGATAACAAATACATAGTTTACAAAGGATCAATTACCGTAAACGGAGTAAGCTTAACTGTTGCAAAACTTGACGGAAATATTTTTTCCGTTGCAATTATCCCTCATACTCTTGAAAATACTAACTTAAAAAAATTGAATTACGGTGATCTTGTGAACATAGAAACAGATATTATAGGTCGATATGTTGAAAAATTTTTATCAACGGAGCATAATAAGATTGATAAAAACTTTTTGATAGAAAACGGGTTTATGTAATATGGACAATTTTAGATTTGACAGCATAAAAGATGCAATAAAAGACTTTAAAGCAGGCAAAATGCTTATAGTAGCAGACGATGAAGACCGTGAAAACGAAGGAGATTTAATTTGTTCAGGACAAATGGTAACCCCTGAAATCATAAATTTTATGGCAAAAGAAGCAAAAGGTCTAATATGTCTTGCTATATCAGGTGATATTGCAGATAAACTTGATTTACCGCAAATGGTTGAACAAAACAATGAAGGAATGAAAACCGCTTTCACAGTAAGTATAGATGCGGCCGAAAAATATGGAGTAACAACAGGTATTTCAGCATTTGACAGGGCAAAAACCATAGAAGTAGCTTTAGCTCCTGATGCTACACCTAATGATTTAAGAAGGCCAGGGCATTTATTTCCGTGTGTATCACGTCCCGGCGGAGTTTTACAACGTACAGGCCATACAGAGGCTGTTGTTGATTTAACAAAATTATGCGGTCATATAACAGCAGGAGCTATGTGTGAGATAATGGATGATAATGGCCATATGATGCGTCGTGACGATTTAAGAAAATTTGCGGACAAACATGGCATAAAATTTATTTCTGTTGCTGAATTAATTGCATACAGATTAAAAACAGAACGCATAGTAACCCGTGAAGCAGAAGCATTTTTACCGACACAATATGGTGAATTTATGATTTACGGATACAAAAATAACCTTACAGGAATGGAATACGCCGCACTTGTAAAAGATGACGGCAGTGATAAAATTCCCGCAATAAGAGTCCACAGTGAATGTTTAACGGGCGATATATTCCATAGTCTAAAATGTGACTGTAATTCACAGCTTCATGGAGCAATGAGTTATATAAATAATTACGGTAAAGGTGCCGTAATATATATGCGTGGTCATGAAGGCAGAGGTATAGGCTTAATCAATAAAATCAAAGCATATAAACTACAAGAATGCGGCCAAGATACTGTTGAAGCCAATCACTCTCTCGGGTTTAAATCTGATCTACGCAATTACGGCGATGGTGCACAAATTATATTGGATTTAGGTTTCACAACATTTAACCTAATAACAAATAATCCCAAAAAAATTATAGCACTAAAGGGTTATGGACTTAACGTTAATGACATAATAAAATTAACACCCGAAATTAACAAATATAATCAACGTTATATGGAAACAAAAAAAGATAAAATGCACCATATGCTATAGAGGATAAGTATGACTGAGTATAAAACAAAGTTATTATCAGAAGAAGATTATAAAGGATTTGAACCTGTTTACAATGATTTTAGGACACGTGCGGGAACAGATTATAATTTTGAACTCGAGCCTTTAACATTTGAAGATTTTATAGATTCAACAAAAAAAGA
>CALUSG010000034.1 GCA_944323365.1 Candidatus Gastranaerophilales bacterium | reverse complement strand
GGGGGGCGACTCTCCTAAGTAGAAATAGCAAGGGTTTTGCGGATATCTGTCATCCTGAGGCGAAGCCGAAGGATCTGCGGAGATTCTTCGCTGGCGCTCAGAATGACATTAAAGAACTTAACGACTTTAAAAAGAAAGCCGGTGCTACGCACGTAGACATGCCAGGCAACATTCGTTGTGCCGCGTTTACCCTCGCCGAGGTGCTTATCACCCTTGCCATCATCGGTATTGTGGCAGCAATGACAATTCCGACGCTTATAACGAATTATCAGAAAAAGCAGACTGTATCCAAATTAAAACAAACGTATTCAATAATATCTCAAGCGCTAACCATGGCACAGGCAGAACATGGTGATACAACAACGTGGGATGTGGCAGGTATTTACGGGACACCTACAGATGATGCTAATTTTTCATCAAAAGAAGCATTGGAAACATTTGTTAAAAAATATTTTATTCCATATTTAAATGTTTCAAAAGATTATGGATATACGTCGGTTTCATCTATTAAATATGATGGTCCAAGACTACCTTTTACAGGTAATTATACTTCCGGAAAAGATTCATTGAAATATTTTTTGTTGTTATCTAATAATGTTTTTATTTCAATTGTCATAGAAACATCGGGGTGTGCATCTGGTACAAGTGTTGAGGATGGTACGTGTGTTGATAGATATTTGCATCCTGTTTTCTATGTAGATGTTAATGGTTTTCAAAAGCCTAATACATTGGGAAAAGATATTTTTGTAATGCGTTTTAATTTGAATTCGCGTGTCGTTGAATTTTATCGTTATGCTTCAACTAGACAGTCGGCACTTTCTAACTGTGCAACCGGTAATTCATATACATGTGGATATTTGATTTTGTTAGACGGCTGGGAAATTAAAGACGATTATCCTTGGCAGTAACATATTATTTTTGCAACGATATTTTAACATTTTGTCAAAAAAATTCAGCATAAAAAATGTTTCTGCTATGATAGTAACAGGTTGGTTTTTATTAGCCGAAATGTCAGTTAACCCCCGAAAGGAAACATTTATGAAAAAATTTTTACTTGTACTTTTTACACTTTTATTCAATATTCAATATGCTCATGCAGTGAATGTTGATGCAATGATGGACAAATACGTTGCTCCAATTTGTGATAGAATTGCAGATCTTGTATTTTTCCCGATTTCAATTGCAGGATCAAATGTTCCACTAATAATATTTTGGATATTGTTTGCAGGATTTTTCTTTACAATATATTTTAAAGGAGTTTCTTTATGGGGATTAAAACATGCTGTAGAAAATGTTTCAAAACCAGCAGATACAAGCTCCGACTCAAATGGTGAAGTTTCATCATTTCAGGCTTTAGCAACCGCATTATCAGGAACAATCGGTATTGGTAGTATTGCAGGTGTTGCGATTTCAATTTCAATAGGCGGTCCCGGTGCTGCATTTTGGATTTTTGTAGGTGCACTTTTGGGTATGTCTATCAAATTTGTTGAAGCAACATTGGCTGTTAAATACAGAAGATTTAACCTTGACGGAACAGTTTCCGGCGGTCCGATGCACTATATTGCACACGGGCTTACTAGAAAAAAATTACGCTGGTTAGGACAGCCTTTATCAGCTATATTTGCTCTTCTTTGTATTGGTGGTGCAATATCCGGCGGTAACATGATTCAAATTAACCAATCTGCACATCAACTTGTCCATATTACCGGTGGTGCAAATAGTTTTATGCATGGTTATACTTGGGTATTCGGGCTTATAATAGCTATTTTGGTTTGGATGAGTGTTGTTGGCGGTATTAAAAGTATTTCTAAAATAACAACTATTTTAGTACCGACAATGTGCTTTTTATATATAGGTGCCTCATTGGTTGTAATTCTAGCAAATTATGCGGCTATTCCGCACGGCCTTATGGTCATTGTAAAAGAAGCTTTTTGTCCGCAAGCAGTTGCCGGAGGTGTATTTGGAACTATAATTATCGGCTTAAGACGTTCAGTACAATGTAACGAAGCAGGTACCGGAGCGGCAGCTATTGCTTATGCAACCGTTAAAACTAACGAGCCGATTTCTCAAGGTTTCGTTGCCTTAATTGAAACATTTTTAACCGGTATTTTATGTCTTTTGACATCTTTTGCAATATTATTTTCAGGAACTTTTGTTATGGGAGCACAGGGAATTTCCGGTATTGAACTTGCATCAACTGCATTCCAATCAGTAATTTCTTTCTTCCCGTATATTTTATCACTTGTTGTAATTATGTTTGCACTTTCAACATTGATTTCCTGGTCTTATTATGGACAAAAGGCATGGAACTTCCTTGTTGGTGAAGGTAAAAAACGCAATTTAACGTTTGATATTATATATTGTATATTTATCGTAATCGGTTCTGCTATGAACGTAGGGTCTGTAATATATATTACAGATGCAATGATGATTGCAATGTGTGTACCTAATATTATTGCTTTATATATTATGGCTCCGGAGATTAAACGTGACTTCAATGAGTATTGCAAAAGACATAATGTAGGTAAACTTGTTAACGGCACTTTGTTTAATAAAAAAGTTGAGGCATAGAAAACTCTTATGTCAGAAATTATTGTTACAGTTTCAGGTGTTGATAAAGTAGGAATCGTTGCAAAAGTTGCAACGGCTCTTGCTTTATTAGAAGTAAATATTGAAGATATTAAACAAACGACCATGCAAGGTCATTTTGTAATGTTTTTACTCGGAAATATTGCAAATTCTAAATTTACGTTCAAAGAAATTAAAGAAAATCTTACCCAAATCGGTCAAGAACTCGGAATGGAAGTTTGGGTTCAAAGAAAAGATTTGTTCGATAAAATGCATAATATTTAAACTTTATTAGTCTTCATTTTGTTCTAAATGCCACTTTTTAGGGTCAAATTTTAAATCCTTAACTTTCATTTTTAAAGATTTTAAATATGGTTGAAGTTTTACGAGGATTTGTGTTTTCTGAAGCATCAACTCCTGAGCTACAATAGCATTTTCACAAGCAACTACCATAATACCACCACCTAGCATTGAATATGGTTTTGATTTTTCTTGAAACTTTTCTCCAACAACTTTAGACCAAAATTTATACAAATTACTACGTGTTATCGCTTTTTTTATGTCTTTGTTCTCAAGCATATCCAATATAATTTCTTCAGTTGAAACAAAGTCCGTATATAACACTTTTTTCACGTTATTGAATCCTCGCAGTTTTTATGCTAAAATTTAAGAATGGAAGTTGAACAATTAAATGATATCATAAAATCTTCTAAAAACATATTGATAACTTCTCATGTAAACCCTGATGGGGATACTTTGGGTTCTATGTGTGGGATGTATTCACTTATCAAAGAAAACTTTAAAAAAAGATGTGATATGCTCGCTGTATCAAAAATCCCCGAAAAATATAAATTTATCCCAAATATTAAGATAGCAAAACACATAGATGAATTTGACAAATCACGAGAATACGATTTGGTTATAAATGTTGATGTTGCAGCAATTGATAGAATTTGTGACGGTAAAATTCTTTTTGAAAAAGCGAAAAAAACTGTAAACATTGATCACCATAAAACAAATATAGGCTATGCCGACTTAAACTTTGTGGAAGGAGACGCCAGCTCTGCATCAGAAGTAATTTATTCAATTGCAAAAAAGCTTAATTGGACAATTAATTTAGAGTCTGCAACTTGTCTATATGTTGGGATACTAACTGATACCGGATCATTTAGATTCAATAATACAACACCGAGAGCTATGCAATTTGCAGCAGAAATGATAGAGCTAGGTATTCTTCCTAATGAAATGTTCAGACATTGCTATGAAACTTATACAAAAGGAATGGCATTATGTCAGGCTTATTGTGTTGAGAAAGCAGTATTTTTAGATAATGACCAAATTGTTTACACTACCGTTTACAAAAAAGATATGGAAAAATACAATGTAGAGGATGAATTTGCAGAAGGTCTTACAGAAAGATTAAGAGCAATGATAACAACGAAAGTTGCATTTGTTGCAAAAGAAATGAAAAACGGCGGATGTAAAATTTCTATGAGAAGCAAATCCATTGACGTATCAGAAATTTGTGGCGTCTTTGGCGGAGGCGGACACAAATTAGCTGCTGGCTGTACTATGAAATGTAATATTGATGAATCTGTTAAAAAAATCTTACAAGAAATTAGGAAATACAAATTGTGAAACATAACAGTTTTATTAGAGCATTAAAACGATTAGTTATTTCTGTTATAAAAAATGATTTTTATGGCATGGCTGCAGAAATGGGTTTTATGATGGTAATAGGTATATTTCCATTTATGTTATTTTTAATGGCTATTTTTGGCTGGATGGGGAACAAATCATATATGGATCCTATTTTACTTGCCCTATCAAATATAATGCCTGAGCAAGCAATGAATTTAATTTTAACGGTTTTATCGGAAGTTATGATATTCCAAAAAGGAGATTTAATGGCAGTAATTGGAATTATTGTAACACTTATTTTATCAACCAATGGAGTTGCTGTTGTATTAAAAGGATTGAACAGGGCTTACAAAGTAGAGGAAACAAGGAATTTTGTATATACAAGAATCTTATCTTTTATAATGGTAATAGTAAATACGCTGGTATTATTTTTAAGCATAAACCTCATTGTATTTGGTAAAGTAATTATCAAATTTGCAGTAGAACATTTTCATATGTCACATCAAATTGCAATTATGCTATTGACATTAAGATGGCCTGTTGCCTTTTTGGCTTTATACTTAATGGCATTTTTAAGTTATTATATTTTACCGGATTTAAGAGGTAATGAAGCTTTTAAACGTACAAGTGCATTACCGGGGAGTTTATTCTTTTGTACTTTTTGGCTTGTAGGTTCATGGGGATTTTCAGTTTATGTAAACAATCTTGGAACATACAACATGGTTTACGGAACAATTGGAGCATTTGCTGTACTTATGGTTTGGCTTTATTACACCTCGATTTTACTTTTAATCGGAGGCGAAATAAATTCACAGGTATACAATCAGCTTGAAAGAAAAGCAAATGAAATAAAAGAAGATTTTGCAAAACTCAAAAAACCAGGAACTTAAATCTGTTTTGTTATCAGTGCAAAAATATCATTAAAGATTACAAAAATCATCAATAATATCAGAAATAAGAATCCTGCAGTACCTATTTTGTCAATAGTTTCTTCTTCCAAAGGCTTTCCTCGTAATTTTTCTATAATCAAGAATAGGACATGCCCGCCATCTAATGCTGGTATAGGTAAAAAGTTTACTATAGCTAAATCAAGAGAAATTATAGCTGTCAAAAGTAACCCTGAAAAAAGACCGTTCGTATCAATTATATCACCGCCTACTTTTGTAATAGCAATAATTCCATGTAGGTCTTTTAGAGGTATTTTACCTGAAATAATTTGATAAAGCCCTACTAAAAGCATTGAGGTCTGATCATATAAATATTTATTACTAGCTATAATAGCAGATTTTATACCTTTTGTCGGGACTAAAACTTCTTTAACATTCATTTGAATACCAATTTGTCCGTTTTCATTTGGATAAATCGGTTTCAAATCAATCATTTTATCCTCTCTCATAACAGTTAAAGTAACAGGTCTTACACCATCTGAAAGGGCATAAGCTATATCATTTAATGTAAAAGTTCCATCGGAAGTTATTACTTTTTTACCTTCGATATTATCACGCAGCTTTTTTTGAGCCTCATTTAATACCAATCTATTATCCTTATATTTTTCAAGCCCTTTTATAATATTTTCAGATAAATAAACGGGCTTTTCATCAACTTTTTCAGGAAGTCTGATAACTGCATCTTTAGAAATTAATTCGTCTTTCATATATGCCGGATTAAGTTTTTTTAAATTTTGATAGTTTTGTTCAACTAATTCTTCATCAACTTTACCGTCATTTTTCTTACTTAACTGAACATATGTTAATAATCCATAACTAGAATTAATATCTGTTCCGTTAATCTTTATAATTTTATCACCATTTTGTAAACCTGAACTCCAAACAGATTGATTTTTTTCGGCAACAATTTGGTTAACAAAAACATCATATTTTCCTGAAGGCATATGCCCCCAAATTGATGCACATAAAAATACAAGAACAAATGCACAAACAACGTTTGCAAATACACCTGCCGAAACAACTATCAATCTTTGATAAATAGGACGATTTAAAAATCTATCAGGAGAATCTGCCGGCAAATTTAAATCCTTATCGTCATCAGGAAATGAAACATAACCGCCAAGCAAAAAAGCATGAATTAAAACTTTTACATCGCCTATTTGCTTTTCCCACAATGTAGGACCTATCGGCAAACCAAAACCAAACTTTGCCACCTTCATTTTAAAAGCTTTTGCAGCCAAAAAATGTCCCGCCTCATGTACCAAAATAAGTACACTCAATAATAGTATCATTATAATTATTGACATAAAGTTCCCCTAGTTAATCTTATTTATAAAAATTATAACACAAACATTAAACTATTATAACGCTTATAAAGATTTAGAATTGTTAACAGCCAAAAGCTTAATTTAAGTAGCTATCAGTCTATTATATCTTTTTCTAGAAAAAAATGGTATAATAAGAAAAATGATGAGTCAGACTAAAAAATTATCAATTGCCTTTTATTGGCATATGCACCAACCGGTTTATCAATTAACTCCGGATGGTGACTATCTTATGCCGTGGATAAGATTACATGCCATAAAAGATTATTTAGATATGGTAGAAATTTTATCTGAATTCAAAAAACTTAAACTCAATTTTAACATAGTACCCGTACTTTTAGATTCATTAATTGATTATACAGAAAATGGAATGCACGACATCCATTCCAGGCTTACAATTACCCCTGTTAAAGAATTGTCTGATGATGGAAAATTATTTATATTAAATAATTTTTTTGATGCAAATTATCAAACTATGATTCTCCCATATGAAGAATACAATAGACTTTATCATAAAGTTCAAAGCAATCCGAACGCAGGAATTGATATTTTATCAGATCAAGAATACTCTGATTTAATGGCTTTATTTAATCTTGCCTGGTTTGATCCTGTATATAAAAATAAATACTCTAAGCTAAAACAATTATATAAAAAAGGAAAAAATTATACAGATTCCGACCGAATAAAAATAATTGAAATTCAACGTGATATAATGGGCAAAATTATTCCAACGTATAAAAAATATTTATTTGAAAACCGTATTGAAATAACAACAAGCCCGTATTACCATCCAATACTTCCAATACTTCTTGATTATAAAAATATTAAAAAAACAACTGAAGGAGCTCCGCAGTATCTAAAAACATATTTGGATGGAAAAATTCAAACAGAAATGGCCCTCGATAGAATAGAAGAAATATTTGACAAACGACCAAGAGGAATATGGCCTTCTGAACAATGTGTAGGAGCAAAAACTCTTGAAATGCTTTCAACCCTCGGTGTAGAGTGGACTATTTCAGATGAAGGTGTTTTGTCAAATTCTATTAACTTTGAATTTATAAGAGATTTTAAAGGTTATTTAGAAGACCCTTATCATCTTGTTAAACCTTACTTATATAAAACAAAGAATAAGGATATAAAAATAATATTTCGTGACAGCAGCTTACCAAACCTAATTAGTTTTGAATATCCTAACCACAATCCTGTAGCTGCGGCAAATGACTTGTATGACAGAATAAAAGTTATTCAAAGTAAATTGCTGTCTTCTCCTGATGAAAACCATCTTCTTACGATTGCTATGGATGGAGAAAATTGTTGGGAAAATTATATAGAAGACGGTATGACGTTTTTAAAAACCATTTACCGCTTAATAGAAGAAGATAAATCATTAGAAACTGTCTTAATTAGTGATTATCTAGACAAAGATAAAAACCTTAAATTATTACCTAAGATAAGTTCCGGCTCTTGGATTAACCGAAATTTTAAACTTTGGATAGATGAACCTTTAAAAAACCTTGCCTGGACATATTTAAAACAAGTACGTGATGATTTTTCCGCAAATGTAAAGAAAAATCCTCTAAATCCCAACATTGAATTTGCTAAAAGAGAATTATTTATTTGTGAAGGCAGTGACTGGTTTTGGTGGTATGGAGAACCAAACGATTCAGGACGGGACAATATCTTTGACTATCTTTTCAGAGAACATTTAAAAAATATTTATTTGTACTTAGGGCTCAAAACACCTGAATTTCTCGATATTCCATTAATATCCGCTTTTACAAAACCCTCAAGATATCCTAAAGGCGAATTTACACCAGCAATTGATGGAAACAAAAATGATGATTCCTGGCTAAACGCAGGTTGTATTGATATCCCTGATGGACCTGTTCTTAAAGATACAAAATTATTTGACAGAATTTGTTACGGATACGACAAACAAAATTTCTATTTAAGATTTTATTTGAATAAATACATACTTGAAGATTCTGAATTAGGGAAAAGAACTTACCAAATGTATGTTTACACAAGAAATGCCAATAAACAACAAAATTTGTCGCCTATAAGATTAATTAATAAAACTGAAAACGTTCTGCCCCTTTTAAAAGAAAAATTCCATAACGAATTACAAATATCAATTCAAGATGATGAATTAAAATTAATAAGATTAATTAAATCCATTCCCGATAATATTTGGACATTACAATCCGCAAAAAATATTCAATTTGTTTATAACAAAGTCGTTGATATTAGTATACCTTTTGATCTTTTAGAAATTTCACATTCCGAAACTCTTGAATTCTTGTTTGTAACAGCAAATATCGGTATAAAAGAATTTTGTATACCTTATGATATGCTGCTTACTGTTTCTAGAATGTAAAAATGTAACTTTTTGTAAAAAAATTCTAAAGTTTAAAATCAATTTATCCGTTAAAATTTATGGAGAAAAATAATGGTTGACTTTTCAGATAAAATTCCAAACGGCTTTCCAAAACTTCCTGATAACTATTGGGAATCACAAAACACTGAACAAAATGAAAAACAATTTTTAGGCAATAACATCTTCGATAATGCTGTAAAATCAAGCTTGGAAGATATTACAAACGAAATATCAATATTTAAAAAAAGAGAACACTAAAAAATTATTTACCGGTAGACCCAAATCCGCCTGTTCCTCTAATTGTTTCAGATAATTCCGTTACAACCTCTATTTGAGCCTGCTCAACTTTAGCAATAATCATCTGTGCAATTCTTTCTTCCGGTTGAATTGTGTAAGTTTCATTCGACAAATTCACAACAGGAACACAAACTTCTCCTCTGTAATCCTCATCAATTGTTCCAACACAATTAATAAGTGTTATGCCGTGCTTTATGGAAAGTCCCGAACGAGGTCTTATCTGAGCTTCATAGCCATGTTCTAACTCAATTTTCAAACCTGTAGGAATAAGTGCACGCTCAAGCGGCTTTAATGTAACAGGAGCTTCAATTGCTGCACACAAATCCATTCCTGCAGCACCTTCTGTCTGATACTTTGGAACACTTTTGTTATGCGGCAGTCTTTTTATTTTTAATATGGTCATCATCTTACTCCTCCGGTAATAAAACTATTAACATAAATATATGTCATTGCGAGCGAATGCGAAGCAATCAGGATTTATTCTATGTCTTTAAATAATTCATTAATATCAACTTCCAAAATCTTTGCAATTCGATAAAGATTTATTGCATTAGGAATTTGTCTGCCTTTCTCTATTGATGTGATTGAAGTAGGACTTAAATCAACCATCTCGGCTAATTCCGCC
This sequence comes from Candidatus Gastranaerophilales bacterium, assembly GCA_944323365.1. GTDB lineage: Bacteria > Cyanobacteriota > Vampirovibrionia > Gastranaerophilales > Gastranaerophilaceae > SIG32. Next base: position 29,755 of record CALUSG010000034.1, on the reverse strand, counting down.
TGAGACATGTCTTTTCTGTTTCTTTCAGCTTTTATATTTAATCCCAATGCTTTGATATTCATTTAATTATTATCACTTATTGACAAGAATTATTCAATAGTGTATAATTAAGAAAAACGCAAGTAAACTTAAGAAATAATTAAGTAGGTTGGGAGTATACTCATCCTAAACCGGAGGCAATATGCAGGAAATAACCGAAATATGCGATAAATTAGGCGACAATATATACGAAACAAGCTGTCTTGCAAAATGTTTTTACAAAACATTTGAATCAAATCTCAAAAATAAAGATGATTGTATTTATCTTTTGCCGCTGGCTGAAATTATCTGCAAAAAATGTGACCTATGCTTGAAATACACCGGCATATTGAAAATAACCTGTACCGTAAAACATTAACTAAATCTTAACAGCTTTAATTTCTGCATCAACCTTAGCCAAAATTTCATCAAGTTTTGAAGAATCTTTTACACCGCCTTGAGCGAAATTCGGACGTCCGCCGCCATTTGCACCTGTAGCTCTTGCAATTTCACCTACGATTTTACCTGCATTTAAGCCATTTTTCACAAAACCGTCAGAAACTTTTGCAATAACCATTTTTGAATTTGCAAGCACAATAACGCTTTCGCCAAGTTTATTTGCCAGAAGCTCAATTCCGGCTTTAACAGCATCTGAATCGTAATCCTCAATTTTAGAGATAAATAATTTTCCGCCTGCAATATCCTGAGCACGTGAAATAAACGTTGAAAATTTACTTCTTGCATTTTCTTCTTTTGCTTTTGTAAGTTCTTTTTGGAGCTCTTTATTTTCGTCAAGAAGTTTTTCAACACGCTCAATAATTTCATCGTAATGAGTTTTGAACATCAAAGACAATTTATCCATTTCTTTAACTTTTGCATTCATAAACTCAAACGCAGAACGTGCAACAACAAGCTCTATACGTCTTGTTCCCGCTGAAATTGCACTTTCGGAAACTATTTTAACTAAACGTAAATCTCTAGTATTTCTAGCATGAGTACCTGCACAAAATTCTTTAGAAATACAAGTTTCATTACCAATTGAAACAACTCTGACTTCGTCATCATATTTTTCGCCAAATAACGCAGTTGCACCGGTAAGTTTAGCCTTTTCAATATCCATAACCTCAGTTGAAACTTTCAAACCTTTTGAAACCCAATTATTCAAAATTTCCTCAACTTTGAATAATTCTTCCGGCGTCATTGCACGAGAGAAGGTAAAGTCAAAACGCATACGGTTTTCTTCAACCTGAGAACCTGCCTGATGAACTTCATCACCCAAAACCTTAATCAAAGCTGCCTGAAGCAAGTGTGCTGATGTATGATGAAGCCTAATTTCTTCACGACGTGGAACATCAATTGCCGCATGAACTGTTTCACCGATTGTAATATCGCCGTTAATCAATTTTGAACGATGTACAAAAAGCTGGTTTACTTTAAAAGTTGTCAAAACTTCAGCTTTCATATTTTGATTTTCGATATAACCACTGTCACCGACCTGACCACCGCATTCAGCATAAAAAGGAGTTTTATCTAAAATTATATCAACGTATCCGTCACCTTCAACCGTGTCGAGAATTTTTGCATCACATTCATTTAATTCATAACCGACAAATTCAGTTGAACCGACTTTTTCCTCTATTTTAGCATATTTGATATCGCCTGTTACGCTGATTTTTTGCGTTGCAGCTTTTGCACGATCTTTTTGCTCTTGCATAGCTACTTTAAAACCTTCTTCATCGACTTTCAATCCGTTTTCTTCGGCTATTTCTTTAGTCAATTCAAACGGGAAACCGAATGTATCGTAGAGTTTAAATGCATTTTCGCCGTCGATATCTTTTTTCTCAGAAATAAATTCATCTAAAAGTTTATAACCTCTATCAAGGGTTTTCGCAAATCTTTCTTCTTCTTTTTTAATAACCTCAATAACTTTAGCCTTATTTTTTACTAACTCAGGATAAGCTTCACCATAATGCTGTACAACAACATCAACAAGCTTATACAAAAATGGCAAATCTAACCCGAGCATTTTTCCATGTCGCAATGCACGGCGTAAAATCATTCTCAAAACATAACTTCTGCCTTCATTTCCGGGAATTACACCATCAGAAATTAAGAACGTTACACATCTTGCGTGATCTGTAATAATACGAAGAGAAATGTCTGTTTTTTCAGATTTTTTATAAGGAACACCGGACATTTTTGAAACTTCATCCATGATAGGTTTTAAAAGATCCGTTTCAAAAGTGGATGCAACACCCTGGCAAACCATAGTTATGCGTTCCAAGCCCATACCGGTATCAACATTTTTACTATCTAAAGGTGACTGGTTACCTTCTTCATCCTGATACAATTCGGTAAACACAAGATTCCAAATTTCAACCCATCTATCGCATTCACAAGTATCAATACCACAGCCTCTAGGGTCATTACATTTAAATTGTTCGCCTAAATCATAATGAATTTCAGAACATGGGCCACAAGATCCTGAAGCTCCCGGAGGGCCCCAAAAATTATCTTTTTTACCTTTTCTTTTAATTCTATCAGCCGGCACACCAACACTACGCCATATTTCAAATGCCTCATCATCAGTTTCATAAATAGTAATCCAAAGTCTATTTTTATCAAGTTTCAATACTTCAGTTACAAATTCCCATGCCCAGGGAATAACTTCTTTCTTATAATAATCACCAAATGAAAAATTCCCGAGCATTTCAAAAAAGGTATGATGCCTTGGAGTACGACCAACATTTTCAATATCGCTGTCTTTACCTCCAGCTCTTGCACATTTCTGACAGGAAACTGCTCTCGGCGGATTGTACGGAGATTTAACAATACCCAAAAATATAGGTAAAAATTGCAGCATGCCTGCTGTTGTCAATAAAACCGTAGGATTATCCGGCACAAGGCTAGAACTTTCTACTACTGTATGTTGATGTTTATCTTTAAAATAATCTAAATATAATTTTCTAATTTGATTTCCCGTTAGCATAATCTTTTCCTTATTTAGTGTTAGTGCAAAAAAATTATACCTTAAACAAAACCGTTAGACAATGCATAAAAAACCTATTAACCGCCATAATTTTTAATTTCATTTTTACATTTTGATATGTATAACATATAATTCAGGGCAATAAATTTATAAATTTTTTATTATTAAATAAAGTTGCAAGAAAAAATTTTTATGATAATATTAGGATAAAGGCAAACAAGCCCTGGTAGCTCAGCTGGATAGAGCAACCGCCTTCTAAGCGGTAGGTCATGCGTTCGAATCGCATCCAGGGTAAATTTTTTTGAAATCAGTCGTTTCTGCGATATAAGAAAACGGCTTTTTATATGTCCAGCTTAATTTTCCGCCCTTTAGAATACAGTTCGAAAGTAGTGTTTTTAACAAATCGACCTTTATCTCATCTGAAACCTGTAAATATTTATCGTATAAGTTATCCAACAGTTCTAAAGTTGAATTAACATCATCCATAAACTTTTGATTGGTTTCATCAAGTGCCTCAATACGTGCTTTAATTGCAATAAGTCTTTACTGCCTGTATTCATTTTCTTCTTTCCATTGTTCAGTTGTCAGCACTCCATCAAGTTTATCCTGATATATTGCCCTATTTTATTACGGATTTTTTCAGCATCAACCGTTAGACGGCTTATATTTTCTTTTTGAAAATCTTGTTCTTGTATATTTAAGTCCTGTATAGCTTTCAAGATTCTTTTCTTAAATTTTGAATCAATTTGAATTGCTTTTACAGCCTCAGCTAATTGTTCTAAAAATTCTTGTTCTTTATAATACTTAAGATTAGTACGTTTATTTTTGCCATAAGCCCACGTACAATGGTAGTATATATATTTTTGTTTTAGTTTTATAGTTGGAAAAGAACTAAAGACCATTTTGAGTTTTTATCAGTCCGGCGGGATACCATTATTTAATTTTACAGCAGACCTTACAAGTAACTCAAAAGGCTCTTGGTATGAGCCTGTTTTTACATTTGACGGATATGAAACTGATGTTAACGTTATAAATTTTGCTAAAAAATTATCAATGTTAACTGATAAAATAATTTTAAAATAGTATTAGTGGAGGTTATTTATGAAGAAATATAGTATTTTATTAGGACTACTTATGAATAATATTGCCTGCGTTTGGAAATACATATTTCAAGCCACAGTGGAATGAATTTTGCCCGAATCAATATATTAACCTTGATCCTAAAAAAAGTATAAACTTGCTAAAAAGAAGTATTGGCAACAAAGGAAGAAAGATTTTGATAAATTTTATATATTGAATTTATTTAATTTGATGTTAAGATATCTTTAAGAATAAAAGGAGGTATATTTATGTATGAGTACAAAACTGTTACTGTTCCTAGTCATTTAGCTACCAAGAAGGTCGTGATTTAGCACAAGAATTGGCAAATTATATCCAAAATATTATAAACAATATGGCTAAAGATGGTTGGGAGTTTTATAGGGCGGATAATTTTTCAATTTCAGAAACCTTAGGTTGCTTGTCCTCTTTATTTGGAGTAAAACCAAATATGGAAAATTATAATATTCTAACTTTTAGAAAACAAAAATAGTATCTATGATAATATGATAAAGTCATTCAAATGCAAGGAAACGGAAAAGATTTTTAGAGGTATTTTTTCAAAGAAACTTCCTGCAGATATTCAACGCAGGGCATTGATTAAACTGCACTTGATAGATGCTGCGGAAAATGTTACAGACCTTCGGATACCGCCTGCAAATTTTCTTGAACAATTACAGGGAGATAGAGTCGGTCAGCATTCAATCCGGATTAACCAGCAGTACCGCATTTGTTTTGTATGGGCAGATAATAATGCCTATGATGTTGAAATTGTAGATTATCACTAAAATCTAGCTGTAAAATTTAATTTATGTAAAAATAACCCTCAAGAAGGGTTGATTTTATGTTGTACGTAATACATAATATAAGTATAATAAAGTTACATACATTCTAGTAAACTCAGATAAACTTACATAAAGGAATATATAATGCCGCAATATATAAACATACCGCATATAGGAGAAGTTTTGCAGGAAGAATTTTTGGAGCCGCTCGGACTTTCACAAAATGCACTTGCAAATGCAATTGGTGTGCCATCAAACAGAATTAATGCCATAATAAGAGGACAAAGGTCAATAACAGCGGATACGGATTTGCGATTGACAAAATATTTTGGGCTTTCAAAGGGGTATTTTCTACGACTGCAGAATAACTTTGAGTTGTTAGCCGCTGAACAAAAAACAGACCTTTCAAATATTATTCCGTTTAATTACGACATACAAAAGAAAGCTATCTAACTATGCAGCATTTTTCATAATTGCCCAAGTTCGAATCTTAAGTGCTAGAGGGTAAATAAGACAGGATGACTCTTGTTATCCTGTCTTATTTATGTGCGATAGCGATGAGACAACCTTATGCGTTCGAGCGGATTTCCGTACGGACGAAACGAGAGAAACGAGTTAGTCCGGATAGCGAGAATATTGAGCAAAGTTGAACCGCAGGTTCAATAGCGAAACTATTCGAGCGTGGAGGGAATCCAAGACAGCGGGAGCACACTGAGGGTGCAGGAGCTTTCTTTGGAAGAAGCATAGCTTCTAGAAAAAAAGTCCGCAGACCAGTTAAACGCGAGCGACCAAAACAATCGCATCCAGGGTAGATGATAAAAAAGGATGGGTTTTAACCCGTCTTTTTTATTTTATAGGGTAGCTATGAAAGTGTCTTCTAAATCCATAGATTCGTTAAATGCAATAAACCAAAACGTACCAAACGCAAATAAAAAAAAACAGAATTTATTCTTGTCCTCTTTTTAAATAATATTTATGTTATTATTAGTTATAAACATAATAGATCTAACCAAGTGAGGATATATGAATACTATATTAGAAGAAACAAAACAATTTATTCAACCTGAACCATTACCAAAATCCTATGATAAATTACTTTCAAAACTAGAAGATGGAGAATATCAAATACCTAAATTTCAAAGAAACTTTGTTTGGGAAAAATCAAAAGTAGCTCTTCTAATTGACAGTATCTTAAAAGGCTATCCTGTAGGAACTTTTATTTTATGGAAAACAAAAGATAAGTTAAACTCTCTAAAAAAAAATCGGAAATACAATATTTAATGATCCCCCTGAAGACGATTATATTTATTATGTTTTGGATGGTCAACAAAGGATGACCTCTTTATATTTGGCAATAAATGGCATAAAAACAGAAGATGAAGATTATTCAGAATTATATATTGATTTAGAAAAAGCTAGAATTATGGAATTAAAAGGGAAAAATGAACTTATTATAGATTCATGTGAAAATATATGTGTCACAGATAAACCACAATGTTTCATTACGGTTAAAGATTTAATGAGTTTAAGTATAACTGAAATTCTTAAAAGATTTGATAACAACTTTGAAATAATCCAAAAAATAGAAATCCTTCAAAAACGTATAAAGGACTATCGATTTTCTACTATAGAAGTTGAAAATCAACCTATTGATGTAATTTCTGACATCTTTACACGAATAAATACTTCTGGTAAAGAGCTTACTTTATTTGAAATAATGAATGCAAAAGTATACGATGAAAAAGAAAAATTTATACTTAGCGATAAATGTGAAATTTTACAAAAGGAATTAGAAGGTACAGGCTATGAAGATTTAATTGAGCATGGCACAGTTATTCTCCAAGTTATGTCCGCCTGCCTTGGTAAAGATTGTAAAAGAAAAGATATATTAGATATCAATAAAAAAGATTTTATAAAAATTTGGGATGCTGGAATCAAAGCTATTAAACTGGCAGTAGACACTTTCAAATCTGTCTACAATATTCCTGTATCAAAATTATTACCTTATGATTCGTTAATAGTACCATTAAGTTACTTATTTTTCATCAATAACCTGAATCCAAATTTAACACATGAACAAACAAAAATTTTTGAAAAATATATGTATAGAGTAGCTTTTTCTCAAAGATTTTCCAGTGCAACAGAAACAAAATTAAGTGCAGATTTAAAGGTAATGAACAAAATAAAAAATGCTGAAAAATTTAATTTTGATGAGCTGGTACCTTTGACTCTGCCTCGTACCCAAAAAGAACTTGCAAAATTGATAAAAAATATTAATTTTAGTACCTCAAACAGATTTTGTATTGGGATTTTAGATATAATGGTAAACAAATTTCCAAAGAAATTTTCAAATAATGGAAATGTTATATTAGATAACTCTTATTTAATGAGAGCTAATAGTGCTAATTATCACCATTTCTTCCCTCGAGCATATCTAGCCAAAAGAGGTATTCAAAATGAAAATTCCATAGTTAATATTGTACTAATAGATAAATATTTAAATCAAAATGAAATAAGGGCCAAAGCACCATCTGAATATATAAATGATTTTGCTAAAGATAATCATCAGTTGGCGGAAACTCTAAAAAGTCACTTAATAGACGATATTAATGAATTTGGCATAAATAATAATAATTATGATCTGTTTTTAACAAAAAGATCTCAAAAAATTGCAGAAGAAATTATAAGTAAAATATAAGATTTAAATAACTAAAATTTTAGCTTCAAAGTAGCACCAATATAGGCATCAGATTGTTTGCTTAAAGGTATTTGACCTTCAATTCCAACTTCAAAATCTTGTCCTATATCATATGTTGCACCTAAATTAATATTTCCGCTGAATGCAGCCTTCATAGACTCTTTTTCTTTATTATTAGCTCCCTTAGATGGTTCAATTAATTTGCAACCAATATTTAAATCCCCAAATAACTGTACTTTTTCTGTAGGCTTATAATTTGTGCCAACTCCAGTAAAAATTGTTGTTTCTGACTCATTAGGGTTTTTAATCTTTTTATATGGATTGGATATACATCCTTCTGAAAATTGATTTAATATATCTTCTTTGGGAACATATTCAACATTTTTCTTTTGCAATAATTTATTATAATTAGCACCTAAATTAGTATTAATAGATAATTTAGAATCAATTTCATATTTATACTCCAGTTCAGTACCGAAACCTAAAACCTCTGTTCCTGCTATAGAATTTATATTTCCTCCCAATCTAGAATTTTCACCAATCGGATATGAAAAATCAACTTTTCCCTTTGCTACCAAAGAGTTAACATTATGCCCATGATATATACCTGCACCAATGCCTATTCCGTAATTTGGAAATCTTCGTTCTCTATTAATATAATCTTCATAGCTAATTTTTTTTACCATATTTATTATATCCTAATATCCTATATATATACTAAATATTTATATCATTTAAAATTGATATAATATTCATCGAAATTTTACATTTATTAATATTATTAAAATTTATATAAAAATCTTTTATGTTACTATAAAACTATGTTAGAGTTATTTGTATCCGGGACAGAAAAAAACAGCGGCAAAACATTTATCACAGCTGGACTTGCTGCGACTATGCAAAGTCTAGGATATTCTACATGTGTTTACAAACCTGTCCAAACAGGAGCCATTGAAAAAAATGGATTTATTCAAGCCCCTGATTTAGCTTTCATAAAATTTATTGACCCATATATAAAAACATATTTTTCTTATTTATTAAAAAAAGATGCTGTGCCGGCTATTGCCGCTGAACTTGAAAATACCTTTATAAATAAAGAAAATATTTTTCAAGATTATAAAACTATTAAACAAAAATATGAATGTGTGTTAACTGATGGAACTATGGGGCTTTCAACACCATTGGGAGAAAAATTTTTGGAACAAGATTTAGTCAAAATGCTTGACATTCCTGTTCTTATAGTAGTCTATCCTACTGAAAATTCTGTGAATAATACTATTGCCAATATAAATCAAGCTGTTTCAGCCGGTATCAAAATTAGAGGAGTTATCATAAATGATTGTCCTGAAATTATTCAAGACATTAGTATAAAATCAATGCCCAAATTAATCGAAAAATATACTGATACAAAAATTTTAGGAATTATGCCACACATTGAAAACCTCAAAAACGTTAATCCCAATGACCTTATTTCAAATGTTTTAACCGGTATTGATATCGAAAGCGTATTTGACGTTAAAATTGCAAAATTAGAGCTATAGTTAATTTAAAATTCTTTTTTGAAAAATTGACTATTTTATTGCGAATTCCAATATTTTCATATTCAAATAATTAATTGTAACAATATATAAAGATTATATAATTTCTAGGCAATTTTCTCTTAACAAATTTTTTAAATAGAATATAACGAGGTATAATTACGTTATGGATGAGAGAAACGATCAAAACTTAAGAGTAATAGAAAATTCTCAAGAGACGAGAGGTAATGAAGTTTCTGAACAAATTCGTTTGTCTCGCCAAACAAATCCTATTGTTAGAAAGTTGTTGAAATTTGGGAAGTCCGAATTAACACACAAATTTTCGGTCAAAGATTTGTTCACACGTTAGAGATATGCACACGGTTTTATGAGGACCGCACGGGGGCATAATGATCCGCCGGTTTGTGAAATCTTGAAAGTTATACTTCGTTATTCTTATGTACGAAATTAAAAAACAGATTTATATTAATTTAACAAAAACACAAAAATCCGCTTTGTGTAATTTTTTGCGTGCTTTAGTTAAAAAATCGCCTGAATTAGACGTTAATAAAATATTGGAAAAATTTATAGAAGACGAAAAATATTACCTGGAAATCAACAATTCGAGATTTGAATTTTTAAACGAATTAATTGATAATGAGCAATTTATAAAAGATACTGAAAAATATTTAATAGAATGTAAAAAATATTATGATTACAAAAAATCACAAGAACCGATAATTCAAGCACAAAAAGAATTTGAGAAAAGAAAACGAAAATTTTTACAAGAAGTAAAAATGTCCAAAGAGCAACCAACAAAAAAACAACTTTACTATTATGATCGTTTATGTAAAAAATATAATATAGAAAAAAAAGAGTTAAATTCAAAACTAGACGCACGTAATGAAATAGATAAAATTTTAACAGAACATTCACAGATATGACCATTCAAGACATTGTAAAAATTTTAATCGAAAGCGGAATTGAACCTAATGAAGCAAATATCGAAGTAAAAATGCTTTTAGAATATTTTGCTGACTTTAGTTTCAAAGATATTATAATGGGGAAAAAACTTGACAATAAGAAACTTGACATAGTAAAAGAAAAAGCTGAACTAAGAGCTAAAACCCGTATGCCTATACAACATATAATAGGTTATTCAGATTTTATGGGTGAAAAATTTTTAGTGAACAAAAATGTATTAATTCCACGTGATGAAACAGAAATATTAGTTGGCAAAGCTATTGAAATAATTAAAGAAAATAACTTTAAAACAGCACTGGATGTAGGTACCGGCTCAGGCTGCATTGCCTGTATGATAGCAAAATATACAGACTGCAGAATAATCGGACTTGATGTTTCAAAAGAAGCTTTAAACACGGCTCTTGATAATGCATCAAGATTAAATCTCTATAACAAAGCTATTTTCAGAAAATCTGATATTTTCTCTAATGTTAAATCTGATGAAAAATTCGATATAATAATTTCTAATCCTCCGTATATTCCCCAAAAAGAAAAACCTAATTTACAACAAGAAGTAAAATATGATCCTGAAATTGCATTATTTACCAATGACGAAAAAGGATTAGAATTCTATAAAAAAATTACTAAAGACTCTGTTAAAATTTTAAACCAAAATGGATATCTAATCTTTGAACTAGGTATTGATCAAGCAAAAGAAGTAAAATCCTTAATGGAATTTTCAGGTTTTAAAAACATAAAAATAATAAAAGATTTGGCAAATATTGATCGTGTTATTTATGGAAATATTTAACCGCAGTCTTGATAAACTATTTTCTCAGAAACATCACGTGGCAATTCAAAACCCAAAATATTTTTTTGCTCAATATAACTTTCTGCGATAATTTTGCCTTCGTGTTTTTCTATTATTTTTTTAACAAAATATAAGCCTATTCCTTTACCTATTTTATGAAATTTATCAGTATTATATGTATGTATTGCAAACATTTTTTCAATTTTATCAGGTGAAATATAGCCGCTATGACTTTCTATTTTTACTGATAACATTCCTTCTTTATCCTTCAAATAAACTTTCATAATTGAATTTTTAAAAGCAGCATTTACAGAATTAAACAACAATGTTTGAACTACTTTTTCAATACGTATAAAATCTGCAGCAATTAAGGGATTATGTAGTGTAGATATAATCACTATTTTTATGTTACTATTTTTTAAATCATTCTCCATTTTTTTTATATTGTCATCTATTAAATTAATAATATTAAAATATGAGTAATTTAATTCAATCTCTTCATTATCAAACTTATAATTAGAAATAAGATTAGCAACCATTTCATACATATAATTACAAGATTCTAGTGTAAGCTGAATCATTTCAAATTGTTCATTATTTAATCTTCCAAAACTTCCTTGAAGCATCAATTCTAATGCCCTAATTTGTGCAATGATAGGCGTTTTCAAATCATGATTTAAAGTTTCAATAAATCCTTTTTTCAAACTTTTAGTATCAGAATTACTAATAACACCGGTGCACAAATTTGAGCTATTAAGCTGTGTATCTTTAAACATAAATCCGCCTTTCTGAAAGTATGAATATCTTATAATGCATGTGGCTAAAACAAAATTGCCCGATTGGATATAAATACATGGGGAATTGTGGACTATTTTGCAAAAATATGATAAAATAAACTTTATATGATATTTAATATTGAAAAGAAATATTACGAAAAAGATTTTACAACAGAAACCGAATTAATTAAAAAAATTCGAGAATCTCTTATTAACGGTAAAAAACTTAATTTATCAAAATTAAATTTAGATATAATAAATTATGATCCTAAATTATCTTTAACGTATTTAACTTTATTTCAACCGGGAATAAACTCTATAAGATACGGTAGTAAAAGAAATGATTTTGAATCTGTATTAAACAGAGATATTGAAAAACTCAGAGAAAATAAAAATTTCAAAAATTTTGACATTGGAAATCCGGACAAATGCAGGATTATGATTGAATATATAACAAAAGAAACTCCTGTAGAAAATATAAACGATATACATACTAAAATTTTTAATAAAACTCGTTTTGAACCCGGTATAACCGGAATATTTTTGAGAACAAAAGATCAATCATATTATTATATGCCAACAGATTCATATGTTTATAGTCATAACGGCTTGAATTCGTCTTTAAAACATTTGGTAAAAAAGACCCCCATTGCAAAATTGACTAATAAAATTCATGAACGAATAAAAATACTAAGAAATTCTAATGAATATAAATGTTCTCTAGTTGAAAGTCATGCGTTTATTTCTTATAAAGACAAAGTAATTCCTTTATATCGTGGGAATATTTTATACAAAGATTTTAATTATGAAACTGTGTTTTATCAATTTATAAAATCATGTGACTGGCTTGTTGAAAATATGCACGAAGATGGCAGATTTCTATACTACTACGATGCTGCTCAAGATAATTATATAGACCATGAACATCCCACTCGCAAAGAGCCTAATCTTTATTATAACATTATCAGACACAGCGGCGGAACTATAACCCTTTTGAAAGCTTATGTTCAAACAAAACAGGAAAAATATCTTCTCGCTGCAAAAAAATCCATTGATTATACAGTTTCTGTAACCCAAAAACAATCTGACAACGCTTTATATGTTTTTTACAATAAAAAAGCAAAACTGGGCGGAACAGGTCTTGCCCTAACCGCAATGATGCAATATAGAATTGCAACAGGTGATAAATCATACGATGAATTCATAAAAGGCTATGTAAAACATCTTTTATCACGTATATATAATGGCGAATTCCTTGGTTATTATATACACCCCGGTTACAATGAAGGAAAACCGCTAATAAAAATGTCAGACCAAGAACGCAAAGAAACTTTTTCGTTTTATTATCCGGGAGAAGCTCTTTTAGGATTAGGACTCTTTGCTAATCATTTTGATGACGATGAAAATCTTGTCAAAGAAGTTTGTGAAAAATCTGAAATAGCACTAGATTGGATAGTAAATGAACGTCCGAAGATTTATAAAGAACTTTTTACAGCACTTCCTTCAGATGCTTGGCTTATGCAAGCTATTGATGAATGGACAAATAACAAAAAATTTATAAAAGACGACTATTTAAACTTTGTTTATCAAGATGCAAATATAATGGTTGAAAGAATGTATACAAATAATAATAGCCCGTATCTTGATTATGAAGGAGGCTATTATTATGAATATGGTGACCATTTTTATCCTGACGGGGCACGCTCAGAAGGATTAATATCCGCTTATTATCTTGCAAAAAAAATGGGACATATGAATTTAGCTGAAAAATATCTTGAAGCTTGTAAAAAAGCTGCTAAAAGCCAATTTTACCTTTTTAACTGTGAACAAAATTCTTATGCTCACAAAAATCCGAAAAAATCTTTATACACATTCAGATTTAAAATAACAAGACAATGGGTAAGGGTTGATTCCATACAACACGTTGCTTGCTTTTTTATTAGACTATATCAGGCAGAAAACTTATGAATATTTTTTACATTAATATAGAAAATTTTAATATTGAAAATGCAGATTTAAGGTCTATGGTTAACTCTGACAAAAAATTTCTATCCTACCAAAAAGAAAAACAACACCTTTTGGGCCGTTATTTAATTGCCAAGGCAGGTAAAGATTTTTTTAAAATTGAAAACACAGAATTAAAAATTATAAACAATAAACCTAGATTTAAATATTCAAATATTCAATTTAGTATATCTCATAGTCAAAACATTGTACTTGCAGCATTTGATAAAAATCCGGTTGGTGTTGATATTGAATTTATGAAACAAAGAAATTTTTATGAAATATTAAAAAGATATAATTTTAAAAATCCGAATGCGTCAAAAGAACAATTCTATGAATTTTGGACAGAATATGAAGCAGGGATAAAATTACAAGGAACACCTCAAACTAAAATATCTTTTACTTTTCTAAATAATTTTATGCTAACTGTTGCCGGAAATTTCGAAAAAGAATTTAAGATTTTTGAATTAAAGGAAGACGCTTTTGTCCAAATCTAAAATCTATTTTATATCTTAATTCCTTTTTATCACAAAATTCAATAATTTCTTCTTTTAAATTATGCCAGTATTGATTATCACTATGAATAAAAATGTCAGCGTACAGGTCATATAAATCTTTATAATTATCTTTAATAAAATCCATAATATTATTTTTATAAGGTTGTCTTAAATTTAAATTTTCAAACCAATATTCTTTTACAAAATGACTTGTTTTATTTATTATTTCTTTAAAATCAGTAATATAAGGAAATATCGGTGAAATACATAAAATAGTATAAATTCCCTCATCATGTAATTTTTGAAGAGCATTTAACCTTCTCTCAATTGAAGGAGTATTTTCGATTTTAGAAACAAGATTTTCATCTAAAGTATTAACCGCAATTAAAACTCTTGCCCTCATATTTTTTATAATATCCAAATCCCTTAATATCAAATCAGAACGTGTACAAATTGTTAAATTACAACCGGTATCTTTTAACTTTTCCAATATAAATCTAGTCTTTTCATATTTAATTTCTTCATTAATGTAAGGATCCGTAATAGAAGCCATCAAAATATTTTTAGACTCTAAATTTTTGTTAATATGACCATTCCATTGTTTAAAATCAACAAAATCACCCCATTTCTCAGTTATATGATTCGTAAACTGTTGTATAAAACATGCAAAACAATACTTACAGGCATAACTACAGCCGGTATACGGATTTATTACATAACTATATCCCTTAAACGATGATTTTGTAAATATATTATCTACTTTTATCTTTTTTATTTTTACCATAATACTTACATCAATTTATTTGATATATAAATCAATATACTATAATATATTTAAATATTCAACTATTATAAAGAATTAATCAAAAATCTGATTAATTTTTCTTTAAAATTCATATCCCTATTTTCGAGCTTAACGGACACGAATTCACAAGATTCCGGTTGAGTAGCTCTTTTATAATTAACATCCGGTAACCCGAAAAGCATCGCATAAGACATTTTATGAGTATTAGGAATTTCTAACTGTTTACAAAGTTCGGGCATAATTCTTAAAACACCATAAGCCAAACCGCACCAGCACGTTCCAATACCTAGACTTTGAGCATAGAGTTCAAAATAACTTAATGCTATCATCGGATCAACATCTTTACAATGAGCATTAATTGGAGATGAAACTACAACCATATGCGGTGCACCACGGAAAATTATGTCATCCCCTCTTAATAAAGCTTTTTTATATCGCTCAAATTTTTTAAACATTACATTTAAAACAGGTTTTGATGCAAATTCAATAATCTTTTTATTAGTATAATTTCTAAAATCATTCATTACTTCAATATCATCAATAAATGAAAAGTGAAGTCTATGGTCATTTACTCCGGTTGGAACCCAGTTAAGCATATCTTTTAATTTATACATAATTTCAGGCGAAATATTTTCTTGCTTGAAATGTCTGTAACTTCTTCTATTTTTTATCAAATTTAAAACTTCATCCGGGTTACATATTTTTTTTATTTCAGAATCTTCGGGATTTTTATCGAAAATAGATAAAGCACCGGTCGGACAAACTGCAAGACAATGCTGACATTTAATACATCTATTTTCACCGCCCAAAGCAACTTTTGGGATTTTATTTTCGTCAAATTCCAATGCACAAGCCATACAATCGTTAATACATTGTCCGCAACGCACACATTTTTCACTATCTATCTTAAGATTCATTTCTACCATAAAAAACTCCTTTTCTATGATTATAAAAGTTAAGATCGAAAAAAGCAAGACTAATTTTCTCTACGACCTTTAATATTAACCTTTAGGGCAAAAGCATAAGGTATCAAAATAAATGCAAGTAAAGCAAAGATTTCAAAAACATCAACAAATGCCATTAAGCGTGATTGAGCAACAAGTTGTTTATAAAAGTAAGCATTAGCCTTATGTTGAGCAAAAACACTTGAGGCAGAAGACATAAAAGTATGAACCATAGCAGAAAATTTTTGCTGAAAAACAAGATTAAAATTTGACAAATGTCTAACAAGATAAACCTGATGCATTTGGGAATGTCTTGCAACAAGAGTAGATGACATAGAAATTACAAATGCAGTAGCAACACATTTACACAAACTATGTAAACTTGCACCGTTTGATAATTCAGTTTTAGGCAAAGTCCCCAAAACAAGAGATGAAACAGGTATAAAAACAAGAATTACCCCAATACCCATAATAACATTAGGTATTGCAACATATGCAAATGAAACACTGAGGTTTAAATTCATAAACATTATTGTTGAAAGTCCCAAAAAGAAAAATCCTGATGAAATCAAAAATCTGTTATCAACAATATTCATTAAAGGTCCAATAATCAAAAGCATAATTACACATGAAATAACCCTTGGAGCAAGAGAAAAACCGCTTATCATAGCAGTGTAGCCCATCATATTTTGCAAAAATTGTGGCAGTAAAAGAATTGTTACATAAATAATTATATTTACAGATGAGCCGAGAATTGTTCCTATAAAGAAGTTTTTATCTTTAAAAATCCTTAAGTTAATTAAAGCATGTTTACATTCCAACTCCCATACAATAAAAAATGCCATAGCACATGCAGAAATTCCTGAAAGCCAGGAAATCCAAGCACAGTCAAACCAATTGTATTGCTGACCTTTATCAAGAACAACCTGCATTGTCAAAAGCCATACGACCAGTGAAACCATACCAGGAAAATCAATTTTTTCAATTTTTTTACGGAATTCTAATTCAGGAATGTTACAGTGCACCATAATAACCGAAATTATACCAATCGGAATATTGATATAATAAATCCATTGCCAAGCGGAATTATCAACAATATAACCGCCAAACGAAGGCCCTAATATTGAAAATACCATAACTGCAAGTCCAAATAATGACATAGCAAATCCTCTTTTTTCAAAAGGAAAACTCTCCAACAAAATTGCCTGAGATATAGGCATCATAGGACCTCCGCCTATACCTTGTATTAAACGGCCTAATACAAGAAAATTAAGATTTGGAGCAACAGCACATATCAAAGAACCAACAGTAAAAATAGAAATAAAAACTTTCAAGAAATTTTTACGTCCCATAAGATTTTCAAGCCATCCGGTCATTAAAATAAGACAAGCATTTGCAATCATATACGAAGTAATAACCCAGTTAGCCTCATCAACCGTTGAACCAAAATATCCGGCAATATGCGGTATTGCAACGTTAGTTGCAGATGTAGCAAGCATGGCAAATGAAGTTGGAATCAATATAGATATTGCAATAAGCCATACAGGAGGTCTTTTTTGATTTTGGGCAACCGCATCAGTCATTACTACTTAACTTTTACCTCCGGCACTACAGACATTCCAGGGACTATATTGTATTTTGAAATATCTTCTGTAAATACAATTTTTACAGGAACTCTTTGTACAATTTTTACATAACTTCCAACAGCATTTTCAGGCGGAAAAAGACTTGCCTTAGCACCACTTGCCCTTTGAATACTATCGACCTTACCCTGGAATTTTTTTCCTCTATATGTATCAACTTTTATTTCAACCGGCTGTCCAGGCTTCATATTTGCAAGCTGAGTTTCTTTAAAATTCGCAACAATCCACATTTTTTCAGGAACAATTGCAAACATAGGCTGTGCAACTTGAACATAATTTCCCTGCTCTACCGAACGATTTGTTATTAAACCTTCTTCAGGAGCATAAATTTTTGTATAAGAAAGATTTAACTCATCCTGTTCAACTTCTGCCTCAAGTCTTTTAATAGACGCTAAAATTTCATCATATCTAGCTTTAGCTGAATTACTGTTTGATTGTGCTGAAGTTAATTTATTCAAACTTGAATCATAATCCTGTTTTGATGAAATTCCTTTTTCATACATTTTAGAATATCTTTCATAATCTCTTTGTGCAAACTCTAAATCAGATAAAGTTTTTGTAACTTGATTTTCAGTACTGACAAGAGATGCTTTAGCCTCTTCAAGTTTCGCTTTTGCCTGAGCGAGTTTTACCTCGTAATCCTTAGGATCTATTTCAAGCAATAAATCACCTTTCTTAACAAGTTGATTATCATCAATCAATAAATTTAAAACAGGCCCTTCAACACGAGGAGCTATAGATATAATATGACCCTCTACAAATGCATCATCTGTTGACTGATAAAATATTGAATGTATTGTAAAATAAATTCCGAATAATAAAAATATTACAGCGGTTACAGATGGAACTATAACTCTCTTTTTCATATATTCAGGACGTGTGTCTATATTTTCTTCTGATGTATTTGTCCCATGATGATCAATATTTTCCATATTTATTCTCCATATTAAATTTGTAAATTAACTTTGTCTTTCATATTGTCAAGCATTTGTCCCAAAATTGATAAACATTTTTCCAAATCCTCAACAGGAATATCCTTTGTTACCATTTTTCTGATTTCAACAGATACCGGATGAATTTCTTCACGTAATTTTTTCCCTTTTTCTGTTACTACAATCTTATTAATCTGTCTGCCATTAGAGTCATTTATTCTTTGCACAAGACCTTTTTGCTCAAGAATATTTATCAAACGGCTTACATTTGGTCTGTCTTTATATGTTAGTTCAGAAATTTGTCTTTGATATAATTCCCCGTTTTCATAAAGCAATGACAATATTAAATATTGTTCGGGAGTTATATCAAAACCCTTTTCCGCAAATGTCTGCAATGTCAGCCCCCGGGAAAATACTCCCGTTGCAACCAGCATTGCTCCTACTCTTTTTCTTAAGGGGTTATTTTTCATATTTTTTATCTTTGCTTTAAAATTTTCTTGTGTTATAATTATAACACAAGAAAAAATAATGGAAGAGAATTATGAAGAAATTTTTAATTATACTATTAACCCTAGCTATTATTATGCCTGCGGCATCTGCAAAACAAACAAAAAAAGATATAGAACATGAACAAAACAAACTTCACTATTTAAATATTGAATGGTGGGAAAAATATCAAGATCCAATTTTAACAACGAATATTAAGAAACTTTACGAAGAAAATTACGATTTAAAGAACACAGATTTAAAAATAAAAGAAAATGAACAAATCGTAAAAGTTCAATTTGCAAATGAATTACCAACACTTGGTTTTAACGGCTCATTAGGCAGACAATTTCGTTCATCAAACCAACAATTTGGCTCAATGATGATTCCGAGTTTTGCACAATATAACTTTCAACTACCCTTAACAATGTCATACGAAATAGATATTTGGGGAGAAAACAGACTTAAAACAAAGAGTATTGAACAACAGCTCAATATAGTAAAACAAGCCGAAAGAGCCACCTATATTTCATTAACCTCTGATTTCACATCTGATTATTTTAATTTAATCAAAGCTGACAAATTTTTAGAACTACAAGATGAATTAATAAAATTACAAACTGAAATAGTTGATAAAACAACAATAAAATACAACACCGGATTATGTACAATAAATGAAGTTTTAGCCGAACAAAAATTGCTTACGCAATTAAAAGAAGAAAAAAACAATTTGATAGAAAAACAAGATACATTAATTAACAGTTTAAGAGTATATTTATCAATGCGTGATGGAGATCCGCAAAGATCAAAATATGAAAGTTTAACACTATTAACAGATATACCTGTTGAATATGACACAAGCATAATAGAGAATAGACCTGATTATATTCAAGAAGAAGCCAATATAAAACGAATGGGTTTTGACGTTAGAATTGCCAAAAAAGAATTTTTACCTAAATTTATAATATATGGACAAATAGGCTTAAATGCATATGATTTGGGCAAATTATTTAACAGCTATTCACAATTATTTAATGCCGGAATATTACCGTCATTTGATTTCTTTTCCGGCGGACGTAAGATAGCCATTTTAAAACTTAGAAAATTCCAATATGAAGAGGCACTAAATAGTTATCAAAAAACAATTTTAGATTCCATAAAAGAAATAAACTTAGGGCTTGCGGAATACAAAACCGCAATGAAAAATTATAACGAAAGCTCTGAAAGATTAAAAATGCAAAATCAAATATTTGATTTAATAGTTGATAGAAAAAATATCGGAGCAGCCTCAAATATAGATATTTTATACAGTAAAGAAGCTTTGTTATTAATAGAAAAAGAACAAATATCAAATAAAATTAATTATTTAATTTCAACAATATCATTATATAAAGCTGTAGGCGGCGTTGATTTATATACAATTAATACAACACAAAATATCTAACCTAAGTTTTCCATAAGCCTTGTTAACAGATCAGATTTATCGTGAAAACCTGCGAGCTTAGACAAAACTTTTCCCTGTCTGAACAATACAAATGTAGGGAAGCCGGATATTTCATATTTTTCGGTAATTAATGGGTTTTTATCAGCATCAACCGTTCCAATCCAAATATTATTTCTTGATAATTCTTCTAAAACAGGTCTTTGTTTTTGACAAAAGGTACACCAAACAGCATAAAATTCAACAAGTTTTAGCCCTGATTTTATATTTTCTTCAAAATTTTCTTCGTTTAATTCTACAATCATATTGTTATAATAATAAACTGTAAAAAAAATATTAAAACCCACCGGTTATTTAGTTATTATGTGCTATTATATAATAAGAAAGGAGAATATATATGTATAGCGTTTACACAGAAAAAAATCATTCAAGTCTTACAAAAACTTTGATTGGAGAATTCAAAGATTATGATGACGCAATGGATTGTGCAGAAAACGCAGTGGAAGGTAAACCGGAATTAAGATATATTGTTGAAGAAACTGACGGACATTTTAATAGTTATGGAGAGTTAGTAACAACAATAGTCGCTGAAAGCTAAGGAAGTATGAAAAAAATTTTATTATTAATTATGACATTGATAATTTCAAATGCCAATGTATTTGCTATAGAAGATTCTGTAATAGAAAGAGAACAGACTATACAAGAAAAAATTAATGACGTAGGCTTTAAAATTTTAAATGCAAATAAAATAGATAAAAGAATAATATTTGTATATGATAAATCAGAAAGAGCCTCCCTTTTAAAATCCACAGAAGACGTAACCAAAAGACAAATCGTTTTATACGAGAATGACATAAAATATATTACTAACAAAGATGAACTTGCAGCATTTCTTGCACGAGGGATATCTCTTGCATTAAAGTCATATGGCGGGATATGGAATGGAGGATTATCAGCAATACAAATAAAAGCAGCACCTAAAATGTATGAAATGTATGCAGATAAAAGGGCTGTAGACTTTATGGTCAATGCCGGTTATAATCCAATAGGATTAATAACTTTTATTAATAAAGCCTTTCCACAAAAAAGATTTGATACATTCTCATATCAAAATCTAACATCAAAAAGGCTTGCGGTAATATATGAATACATTTATACAAAATACCCATATTTTATAGCAAATAATATATACCAAAACTCTGAAAGTTATCAAAACTTTTTGCTAAATTCTTCATATAATAGAAAATTGCTTGAAGAAAAAATAAAAAACAAATCGACAGAGGAACTCGACTATGAATAGGATTATTTTGTCACTATTCATGTCATTTCTAATATGCAGTGTAACATCTGCAGAAATACTTTCGGATAATCTAGCGGATAATATATTAAAAGATAAAAATATTGAAAAACCTGAAGCGAATTTGAATTATGATTTTCAAAGTACAGAAAGATATATTCTCCGACTAAAATCTCTTGAAGAAATATCATCCGAAACCAAAGCATACGAAGGACAAACCGTTAATTTCATAACAGATAACAATATATATTATAAAGGTGAATTAATCGTAAAAAGCGGTACAATTGTCCCCGCAAGAATAGAAACCATAGTAAAAAATGGAATGAACGGTATTCCAGCCAGTCTAATAATAGGTAATTTTCAAATTGAGAATATCAGAAAAGGGCAACTGACTGATTTTCATGAAATCAGAGGTTTAGATTTAAGCTTATGGGTCTTTCCTTTAAAATGGGCACTAACAATTTTACCGCCGACAGGTTCCCTAACAAATTTTATTAAAGGCGGCCATGCTAAATTAAAGAAAGGCCAAAAAATTGAACTATATTATAACCCAAATTGGGTTATTGAAAAAAACCCTACATCCGAAACCGATCTTCAATTGTAACAGAATATGCACAAGATTTACAAAACAGATATTTTTATAATAAAATTGTAATAGGGGAATTATGAAAAAAATAATATCGGCAAAAGAAGCAGTAAATATGATAAATGATGGTTCTACAATCATGATAGGCGGATTTTTAAGCTGCGGAACTCCTGACTACTTAATTGATGAATTAATAAACCAAAATGTAAAAGAATTAACGATGATATGCAATGACACATCGTTTCCCGGAACAGACAGAGGAAAACTTATAGAGAATAAGCAAGTAAAAAAAGTTATCGCCTCACATATAGGAACAAATCCTGAAACAGGGCGACAGATGCACGATGGAGAAATAGAAGTAGAACTCATTCCGATGGGAACATTAATAGAAAAAATAAGGGCAAAAGGTTCAGGCTTAGGAGGGATATTAACGCCGACCGGAGTAGGAACGATAATAGAACAAAATAAAGAAACCATGGAAGTTGACGGGAAAAAATATATTTTTGAAAAACCATTAGGAGCTGATTTTGCATTAATATACGGTTCAAAAGTAGATAAATACGGGAACGTTGCATTTTACGGTACAACACGAAACCACAACACAATCATGGCGACAGCAGCAGAAACCGTAATAGTTCAGGCGGATGAAATTGTTGATTGCTTAGATCCAAATGACGTAATAATTCCTGGACTATTTATAGATTATGTTGTTGTAAATGGGGAGAACTAGATGGTAGT
The DNA here is from genome assembly GCA_944323365.1 of Candidatus Gastranaerophilales bacterium. Classification (GTDB taxonomy): domain Bacteria; phylum Cyanobacteriota; class Vampirovibrionia; order Gastranaerophilales; family Gastranaerophilaceae; genus SIG32. The sequence goes on along the minus strand of CALUSG010000034.1, from coordinate 6,727 downwards.
AGCATTTGAGGAGTTATCAAAAGAAAAAATACGAGAAATTATTGCAAAAAGAGCAGCAAAAGAATTTCAAAACGGTGATATAGTAACATTAGGGATAGGGCTGCCAACAGCAGTTGCAGATTATATTCCTGAAGGTATAAACGTAATATTTCAATCGGAGAATGGTTTATTAGGAGTTGGAAAGAGCCAAAAAGGCGAAAATATTGACAAAAGAATAATAAATGCCGGAGGGGGATATGTAGAAGCAAAAGAAGGAGCAAGTTTTTACGATTCACAAATGGCATTTACAATGATGCGGGGCGGTCATATAGATGCGACCGTTTTAGGAGCATTGCAAGTTGATGAAAGAGGAAATCTTGCCAGCTGGCTTATCCCGGGGAAATTTGTTCCGGGAATGGGTGGTTCAATGGACTTAGTTGTCGGAGCGAAAAAAGTTATTGTAACAATGGAGCACATGTCAAAAGGCCAAGTAAAAATAGTAAAAGAATGTAACTTACCTTTGACCGCATACAGGGAAGTAAATTTAATAATAACAGAACGTTGTGTTTTTAAAGTAACAGATAACGGACTTGTTATGACCGAGATTAACCCTATGTTTACCATAGATGATATAAGATCATCAGTTACTGCAGATTTCATAGTAAGCGAAAATTTAAAGCAAATGGATATATAATATGGATGATTATTTTGGAGAAAGTCAAAGACTAATTTTTCGCCAAATGTCATACTCAGATTTTGATGAAATTGCCCGAATAATGCGGGGGAAAAATGTTGAAGATATTTGGGAATATTATTTTAGAGATATTGATGTAAAAAATTGGATTAAAAAAAATCTAGATTTATATAACAAATATAATTCAGGTTATTTTATTGCAACAGAAAAAATTAATAGGAATATAGTAGGACAAATTGGTATAATGCCTGCAACAATTGATGGTAAAAATTATTATGAAATAGGATATATTTTAAAAGAAGAATATATAAAAAACGGATATGCAACCGAAGGTGCTAAATTTATGGTTAATTATGCATTTAACCGGTTAAAGTTAAATAAAGTTATTTTTGAAATTACACCAAATAATAAATCTTCAATAAATATTGCAACAAAATTAGGAGCAAAATTTGAAGGAACATTTGAAAAATTAGTTAATACCAAACAAATAAAACACAATATTTATACTTTAAGAAAATAATATTTATTGTAACATTTTACTTAATTTAATATTTTTTTATATTAAAATATGATTAAAAAGAAAGCTAAACAATGTTTTTTTATGCGGATTTACATATACATTCAAAATATTCAAGAGCAACGAGCAAAGACTGCAACCTTGAGCAGCTGGCATTATGGGCACAGAAAAAAGGTTTAACCGTTATATCGACCGGTGATTTTACACATCCGGCATGGTTTAAAGAAATTACAGAGAAATTAATACCTGCAGGAAACGGCGTATACAGATTAAAACCTGAAATTGAAAAAGAGATATTTATTAATTCATCGCCTGTAAGATTTATATTGTCCGTTGAAATTTCTACAATATATAAAAAAGGTGATAAAACGAGAAAAGTTCATCATGTAGTTTTTAGTCCAAACATGGACTCAGCCCAAAATTTCAGAGAACGTCTTGATGCAATCGGGAATATAAAATCAGACGGAAGGCCAATATTAGGGCTGGATTCAAGGAATTTATTAGAAACAGCTTTAGAATCGAATTCATGCATAATTCCGGCCCATATATGGACCCCGTGGTTTTCGGTTTTAGGTTCGAAATCAGGATTTGATTCAATAGAAGAATGTTATGAAGATTTGTCTGACCACATTTTTGCAGTAGAAACGGGGTTATCCTCTGATCCAATGATGAATTGGAGAGTTTCAAAGCTGGACAAATACAGGCTTGTATCTAATTCTGATGCCCATTCGCCATCAAAATTAGCACGTGAAGCAACTGTTTTTGACACAGAACCTGATTATTACAGCATAATGGAAGCATTAAAAACAGGGAATGGATATGTAGGTACAGTAGAATTTTTCCCTGAAGAAGGGAAATATCACGAAGACGGTCATAGGAAATGCAATGTTTGTCTTACACCCGAAGAAACTAAAAAACTTAACGGGATATGTCCGGTATGCGGAAGGCCTTTGACAATCGGCGTTTTAAACCGAGTAAATGAGCTTGCGGATAGGGATTCCACATATATTCCTGAAACAGGCGGAAAAGTTTTTAGCCTGGTTCCATTAGCAGAAATAATTGCAGAAACAATGCAGGTAGGCTCAACAAGTAAATCCGTAATAAAAGAATATGAAAGATTAATTAATAAATTCGGCTCAGAACTTACAATTTTACAACATTTACCGGCAGAAGATTTAGACAATCCTTTAATAGCAGAAGCCATAACAAGATTGAGAGAAGGGAAAGTAATAAAGCAAGCCGGTTTTGACGGAGAATACGGGGTTATAAAACTTTTTGAAGACAATGAACTAATAAAAAAAAATTTCATTAATCTAAAACTAAATATTGATATCCCGCAAACAACCAAGCAAGAGCCGTTAAAGACATTCACCAAAAGCAAAGCCGTAATAAATAATAATTTATTGAATGATGCAACCAAAACTAAATCGACAGATTTTGACGAATATCAAAAATCAGCTATTTATGAAGAAAACAATCAACTTTTAATAGTAGCAGGCCCCGGATCAGGAAAGACAACCGTACTAACTAATCGTATAGCTCATTTGGTAAAAGAAAAAATAACTCCGTCCGAGAACTGTTTAGCCATAACTTTTACCTGCAGAGCAGCTCAAGAAATGCGAGATAGATTAAACAAACTTGTTCCCGAAAACAAAGTGAATATTTATACATTTCATGCACTATGTCTTTCAATTTTAAAAGAGAATAAAGAAAAAGCCGGTTTAAGTGAAGATTTTCAAGTAATAAGCGAACAGGAAAAAACTCTCTATGACACACTTCCTGAAAACGTCATTGAGTTTGATGATTTAATAACATTAACTGTAAAATTGTTCAACAATTATCCTGAAATAAAAAAGATATACCAAGAAAAGTTTAAATATGTTTTTGTTGACGAATATCAGGACATAGACGAAAATCAATATAATCTTATAAAATTATTAGTACCCGTTGATGGGAATATATGTGTAATAGGAGATCCAAATCAAGCGATATATGGTTTTAGAGGCGGGGACTCAAGATTTTTCAACAACTTTGAAAATGACTATAAAAATACCAAAAAAATCAATTTAAGAAATAATTATCGCTCAACAAAGAGTATAGTAAATGCGTCAAATCAAATGATAAACTCATATAACATAATATCCGCAGACGATGATATTTGTGAAAAAATAACCATACATACCGCATTATCAGATAAAGCAGAAGCTGAATTTGTAGTAAGCACAATAGAGAATTTAATAGGCGGACACAGTTTTTTCTCAATTGATTCAGACAGATCAAACGGCGATAAAAAAGACTTATCTTTTTCTGATTTTGCAATATTATACAGGACATCCGCCCAGCTAAAAACACTTATAGAAGCACTTGAAAGATCCGGTATGCCCTATGCAAAACTTTCCGATGACATGCTTGTTGATAAAAAATCAATAAGAGAATTGCTCAAAAACCTAAACGATGACAAACCAGTAATAGAGCAATTAAATAATATAGAAATTGAAGATTATATATTGAAATACCTAAAAAATTTGGCAGAAAAATGTAAAAACAAAAATGAATTTATACATGAAGTATCCCTATTAAAAGAATCTGATACACTGGATACACGTGCGGACAGAATAGCTTTAATGACACTGCACGCATCAAAAGGATTGGAGTTTAACGTAGTTTTTATAACCGGATTAGAAAATGGTATAATACCGATATATAAAGCCGAAACACCCGAACAAACAGAAGAAGAAAGACGGCTTTTATACGTTGGAATGACAAGAGCAAAGCAGAAATTATTTTTAAGTCATGCAACAAAGAGATTTCTTTACGGGGAAATGGCAAATTTTGAAATTTCGCCGTTTTTAGAACAAATAAAGGAAGATCTTTTAACATACTCGAAATCCGAGAAAAAAATACAGGAAAAAGATCCGGTAAACCAGCTAAGTTTATTTTAGGAGTAGTAACTAAATGCCAATAGATTTTAATACAAATTTTTGGATAAACAAACCATTTATACCACCAATAATACAACAACAAACAATCCGCGGGAATTTGTTATCACAAGATATTTTTGAAAAAACCATAACAAATACCGACAGTAATTATGACGGAATAAAAATAGAGAAAAAATTTTTTGGAAAGATAAAAAAAACCGGTAAAGACGCATACCTTTATACAATAAGTAATAAAAACGGTGCTAGCGTAGATATATCGAGTTATGGAGCGACAATAACATCAATCAAAATTCCTGATAAGAATGGCAAAATCATAGATGTAGCACAAGGCTACAATACCCTAACCCCATATGAAGAATCCTCAATAGGTCATGCCGGCGGGACAATCGGACCTTGTGCAAATCGGATAGACAAAGGGAAATTTAAGCTGGACAACAAAGAATACCAATTAGAATGCAACAAAGGGAATGTCCACTCACACGGCGGAAAAGAAGGATTTGACCGAAAGAATTGGGAAGCTGAAATACTAAAAGACGGGATAAAATTTACATATTTAAAAAAAGATATGGAAAACGGTTATCCGGGGAATGTAACGGCTAGAGTAATATATAAATTAGACAATAAAAATCAATTACACATCATTTATGAGGCAGAAACAGATAAAGATACGATTTTAAATTTAACAAACCATTCATATTTCAACTTAAACGGCACAGAAAATGCCGAAGCAGGATCAATAAAAAATCATATAGTACAACTACCGAACTCCACAAAATACACCCCTGTTGATGGAAACGGAATACCGACAGGCGAAATGGCAAACGTTGAAAACACAATATTTGATTTTAGAACACCGAAAAAATTATCTGAGATGAACCCTGACGGATACGACCAAAATTACTGTATTGACGGCTATGATGGAAAATCAATGATTTTAGCAGCAAAGGTCAAATCAGATAAGATAAATATGGATGTAATCACAAATCTTCCTGGATTTCAATTTTACACAGCAAATAATTTAGGTAAAACCGAACAACCTTTCGGAAAAGAAGGCAAAAGGTACGAAAAGCATTCGGCATTATGTATTGAGCCGCAATTTTTTCCAAATGCAATAAATTCATTCGATGAAAAACCGATTCTAAGAAAAGGTAATCAATACCGACGGGAAATTATTTATTCATTTTATAATTAATAATTATAGAAATTAGTTACCTGACCGTCAGGATTACAATCTTCCGTTCTGATTAATTTGCCTGAATCATTATATTCATGGTTTCTATACCAATCAATATCACCGTTAGGTTTTCTAAATATATCTCTTACTTTATTACCCTTTTCATCATACTGAAATTCATAGAATTCTCTAACCGTACCATCAGGATTTCTAAGAATACGGATTGATTCACGACCATTTTCGTCGTATTGCATATCTCTGGGGCATTCAATAATTTCACCCGATTCAAGTTGAATCTTGATAAAATCTCTAATTGTTCTGCCCTGCTCATCTTTTAAAGGTGCATTAGCATCAAAAGCCGGGACGGCTCTATTTTGAGCAGGAACATTATTATCTTTAGATGAAACTTGAGAAGAAAGATTAAGTCCCATAGCACCATAAATTTTATTCATCTGATCATCAGACAAGCTTATTTTTTGTCCTGCTCTAATTTGATAGCTTGAGCCGTATCCTTTTTCAGTTTTATCAGTTCCGCCAAAGAATAAGCGGGAATCACCTTTTTCGGTTTTCTCTTTTTGTATTTCATCAAAAACAGTACATACTTTATTCCAATCAATACTTTTTGAAGCATCAAAACCTGCTTGTTTTTTAGCTTGTTCAAGAAATATATAACTTAAACCTCTGTCGTTTTCTTTAACTGTGTATTCAAAACCCATAATTAAACTCCTTTTTAAATAATTATAGCTTATTTTTTCAATTAACACAAGTACTTTATAAAAAAAGGCAGCTTTCGCTGCCTTTTTGATGAATATTTAAATGTAAATTACTTACCAAACAATACTGCTCTAGCTGCATCAGAAGCAGGTTCAACAGTTTGTCCGTAAAATACTACAGGATAAATATCTTTTACATTAGAAGAAGATACATCGCAGGCCACAAAATCATCGCCGGTACCGGTGTTGGTACCTTCATCACAAGAGATGACCGTATTTGGACCTGTTTCACCATTAACGTCAATAAAGCCATAACACAAATTAGCAACTGCATCTTCTTCTGTACAAGCGTGTGCTCCTGTAGCACCACTCATATAAATAAACGTTGTTCCATCTGCCAAGTTAAATACTTTTGAATTAGTTGCAGTTGGAGCAGTCATAGCTATTGTTACTTCAGCTTTACCACCCTGACAATTACCTACAGTAGCACCCTGAACAGTAGGTTTTGTATTTTTGTCAGCTCCTGTACAATTTGCACTATATGTTAATTTTGGTGTTGTTGCACTCTCACCCGTTCCTTCTTTAAACCCATTTGTATTTGCTGCAAAATAAGTTGATGTTGCCTCAGTTGCGGATTGCAACCGTTCTTGTAAAAGAGCTCCTAATGAATTGGCAGTAGGTGCAACACCAGTAGCAGCAACATCTGCT
>CALUSG010000033.1 GCA_944323365.1 Candidatus Gastranaerophilales bacterium | reverse complement strand
AGTATTTTATGGGGCGGAGAACCTTTATTAAGACAAGATTTTGACGAAATATGCAAAGCCTCTCACGATGCGGGGCTTTATACAAAAATTGCAACAAATGGGTGGTTTTTAGAAACTAATCCCGGGTTTGCAAAATATACGGATTTGATGTTTGTATCGCTTGATGCAATCGGAAAGGCACACGATGATATTCGTCATATGCCGGGAATTTGTGATAAGGTTATGAGCGGTATTGAATATCATAAAATTCATTCGCCTAAAATGCGTATATATGTTTGCTGTACTGTTTCAACTCAAACAGACTTTGAACAAATAAAAGAGGTCGCTCAATATTGTAAAGATGCGGATATATTGCTGTATTTTACTGTTAATAAGGCAGCGTCTAGACCTGAAGAGGCTGCAAATGTTGTTGAAACTGAGCTTGAAAATGATCAGCTGGCTGAAATGTTTATTAAGATTAAAGAACTTAAAAAACAAGGCTATCCAATCAGAAATTCTTATTACTTTATGGATTACATAATAGCTAAGAAAACTTATTACGAATGCCACTGGCCGAGAATTGCTACTGTTATTTATTCAAATGGCGATATGCTCAGATGTTATGACAGAAAACCATTTATAAGCGTAAGAAACAGATCTTTAAAAGATGTTATAAAAGATCCTTTGTTTATTGAAACAGTAAATCAATGCAAGGACTGCAAGCTGGCATGCGTTGGTAATTATGCTTTGGATGCCTCAGGTTTATGGAAACTTGAATGGCCTGCGATTAAGTCTTTAATGGAAATTGCTATTACTTAAATTAAAAGGAAATATAATGAAACGAATAATTACACTTATTTTATTACTTGTATTTACTATGGAACCTGCTGCATTTGCAGTGACTGTTGATTCTTCAATTAATACTGCAACACAGTTGAAAAGTATTCAGAAGTCTGAAGAACCCCGGCAAATAGATGTTTTTAATAATAATTATCAGGATACAATAAAACAGCAGACATCTGTAAAAGTTGAATTAAGCCCTGTTGAACAGTTGTTTAACAATAAAGAAACAATTGAATCCGGTAAAGTTTTATTACAGGTTGGATATGATTTATTTACTTCGGGTACTGCAGGTTCAGGTACAACCGGAAAGTTCGAAAATTCATATAAATTGAATATAGGTGAAAAAATAAATGTCTATTCTTATGGAGATTCAGTTGATGTAATGGCACTTTCAGGCTCCAGTCTTGTAAGTCCTTCTTCTACTGTTGAAGTTGATTCAAAAGGAAATATTTTTGTTCCTGGTATCGGGCTTGTAAAAGCAGAAAACAGAGCTTTGAGTGATGTTGAGGCAGAAGTTAACAGACTTGCTGCACAAAAATATAAGAATATGAAGTTGAGATTAAATGTTGCGGCCGGTCAGGAATTTTCTGTGTTTGTTTACGGTCAGGTAAATAAACCCGGTAAAATTCTTGTTGGTAATAATTCATCTGTGTTGGATGCTTTAAATGCAGCAGGCGGTGTTAAAAAGACCGGTACATTGAGAAATATATCTTATACATCAAATTCAAAAACAAAGCAAATCGATTTATATAAAGCTCTTTTTGAAGGTAATGATGATGGTGTTATTTTACGCCCTAACGATAGAATTTTTGTTGATAAGATTGGTGATGTTGTTGCTTTACAAAATGGTGTTACAGTTCCAGGGATTTATGAAATTAAACAGGGAGAAAAACTAGATAATATTGTTAAATTTGCAGGCGGATTACTGCCGGCAACGCAAAAAACTGAAATAACCTTAATCGGTTATGATTTTAATTCACAGCAAAGATCTGCTGAAAATCTTAAATGGGACGCTGCAAAATCAAGAGTTTTGCAAAGCGGTGATTCAGTACATTTTAGAGAATTATACAATACAGCTGAAAATATTGTAACTTTGCAAGGTAATGTTAAGCATCCTACAACTTATGCATATAAAGAAGGTATGAAATTATCTGATATATTAAAAAGTGAAGATGAATTATTAGAAGAAACTTTTATAAATCAAGCTGTTATAAGAAGAATTTCGGGAAAAGAAAATAAAATTGAAACGATTCCAATATTTTTGAATGAATTTTTTGCAGGCATGAATGATCCAATTCTACAGCCGCAAGATATAATAAATGTTTATAAAAATACAAATTCTTCATTTGTAGATATATATGGATGTATTAATACTCCAAAGCATCTTACATATATTGAAAATATGACATTAAATGACGTAATGACTGATATACAGTTTATAGAATCAAATGTCAAAGATTTAACTGATACGTCTAAAAGTGCAGAAATAGAAGAAACAGAAGTCGCGTTTAAAGGCAGTGTTAAAGAAGATAATATTCAGCTTCAATCTCAAGTTTCTAATTCAAATAATTTAATACCAGCAGATCAAATTGCAGTTGAAATAACTAATTCTGCTAATGTAACACAGGTTTATTATCTATACGATATAATGATAAATTCAGATAGAATTAAATTAATTACAATTAATCCTGATGATAAAATATTTTTCAGAACTCTTCGAGGAAATGAAGTGATGAAAACAGTTAAAGTTTCCGGTTTCGTTAAAACCCCGGGTGTTTATACGTTTGTAGAAGGTAAAAGACTAGTTGATGTTATAAATATGGCCGGCGGTTTGACAAAAGAAGCCGATCTTCGAGGTATTGTATTTAAACGTACAAATCTTCAGGGAAAACAGGTCGAATTAGCACATAAAAATAACGAACGTGATATAAAACTTGTTGAAGGTCGTATGGCAAGTGCTTATAAACCAACAGAAGGCGATCAGAAATCTAAAATGGCCATGTTAGAAATGATGAAAGCCGATGACCAAAATTTAGCAGAAAAATATAACGGCCAAATCGCTTTGAATATTAAAAGTAATGATTTGAATAAAATACGTGATCTTGATAATATTGAAATTCAAGATGGTGATGATATTTATATTCCAAGAATTTCAGACCATGTAAGTGTCATTGGTGAAGTTTATAATGAACAGTCATTTGTTTACAAAAAAGGTGCAAATGCAAAATACTACATTAAAGAGGTTGGTGGTTATACGCCGAACGCTAATAAATTCAGATTGTATAAGGTTAGTGTCAACGGGCGTGCCGAAAAAATAGGCAACGGCAGCCCAATTGAACCCGGTGATACCATTGTTGTTCCAAGAAGAATAGCTGGCAATGATTGGATTACACCTGTTTGTGATACGTTAAAAGGTATCGCATCAATTATAGTTATGGCATTTGCTATTAATAAATGGTAATTATGCTTTAAAAACTTTAATAGATTTAGGGACGACATTAATTATTATGTCGTCTTTAAATTTTGTTTTTTCGCCATCAATATGACCATTTGTAAAATCATTTTTTATTGTTAAGTTTGAGGTTTGAAAATACATTGCTTTTGAATTTGAATTTTTTTTGTTAAAAATTATCTGTAAAAATTCAATAAAAAACAAAATCGGATTTTTAACTTTCAAAACAAATACATCCATAACTCCGTCATTAAGCTTGCAATTTTTCGAGATAGAAAATAAATTTTTGTACATATTTCCGGCATTTGCAACTATAATACAGGTGGCTACCACGGATAATTTTTTGTCGTCAAAAGAAATATTGTATTTTTTTTGTTTAAGTCTTAGTGCAAATATTATTCCGGCTATAAAGTAGGCAAAATAACCGAACTTATTTTTAAGCGATTGCGGAGTTTTAGAGATTATATCAGCATCGTAGCCAAGCCCTATACGTAGAATGGAATCTTTATCTGATATTTTTAATGTATCAATGTAGGTGGTATTGCCATTTTTAATTATTTTCAGAGCTTTTTTTATATTTGTCGGAACACCAAGTTTTGCAGCAAGTAAATTAGCAGTTCCGCATGGAATAATCGCAAGAGTTTTATCAGTGTTAATCAAATACGGCACAAGTTTATTGACCGTACCATCTCCACCTATTGCAATAATTGAGTCAAAATCGTTAATATTTATAAGACCTAAATCTTCTATAGGTATATTTTTAAATTTGACATTATTATTGAATAAAAACCGGATGACACTTTTTCTGTATAATGCGGACTTTTTTCTGCCGGCATTGTGGTTGTCCACGACTAAAACATTTTCCATAAGTCAATTATACATACTTAATAAAAGTTAGCAACCGGATTATTTTTAATAATAATTACCATGTTTGCATTATAATTATTATATTGATAAGGAGAAATTATTGATGAGAGTAGAAAAACAATCCATAGTTTGGCAGCCGAATTCAATGGGAAGATTTGACAGACTTAAATTGAAAATCAATGATTATGTAATTGATATGCTGTTAAATTATTTAGGACATAATTTTAGTAAAGAAAAATTGATTAATCTAGCAAAAATATTTGAAAAGATATCCGGATCTAAAGGCGGTATTAATCATGCAAGAAGAATGCAATGGCTGTTTAAATCAGAACATCCGCATCTTTATTGGTGGAAAAAGATTTTAACTGAGCTGAACCCTAATTGCAGAAACAAATGGATTAAAAACTTTTTTGTAAATGGTTATTATGGTGATAATTTACGAAAACGTACGGAATTTAATAATAAAAACGGATTTTTCCCGCCTACGGTTCTGCTTGCAAGTATTACAAAACGCTGCAATTTCAACTGCAAGGGCTGCTGGGCACATGAATATGACGTAAAAGAAGACCTTTCAAAAGAAAAATGGAGAGAAATATTTACGGAAGCACGTGATGTAATGGGTATCCACATTATTCCTGTTGTCGGCGGCGAACCTTTTGCCAGAAAAGAATTTTTAGAACTTGCCGAAGAATTTAATGATTGTGTATTTATAACGTTTACTAACGGTTCATTAATAACGGAAAAAACTGTTGAGAAATTGAAAAAGTTGGGTAATGTTCAGCCAATGTTTTCAATAGGAGGAATGAAAGAAAATACAGATGCTGTTCGTGGTGAAGGCTGTTTTGATATGGTAATGGAGAAAATGGATATGCTTAAAAAAGCAGGAATTTTCTTTGGTGCAAGTATAACAGCAACCAGTCAAAACTGTGATGAGGTTACATCTGATGAGTTTATGAAAATGCTATCTGACAAAGGATGTCTATGGGCATGGTTTTTCCATTATGTACCTGTCGGTGACAGCCCTGATGTAAGTATGGTTCCGAATGCAGAGCAGCGTCAACAGATTTTAAAAGCTGTATATAATGCTAGAAATACTCTTCCTATGATGACAGTTGATTTTTGGGGCGACGGCCCTGAAATGATGGGATGTATTGCAGGCGGCAGACAGTATATTCACGTCAACCCAAGAGGTGATGTTGAACCTTGTACATTCGTTCATCTTGCTACGCATAACTTAAAAGATTGTACACTTACAGAAGCTCTTGCTTCACCATTTATGAGAGCTATAAGGGATGGTATTCCTTATGAAGATGGTAATATGCTTAGACCTTGTATGATTGTTGACCGCCCGGAAATTCTTCGCAAATATTACGAGGAGTTCAAGCCGTATGAAACTCATGAAAATGCTGCAGCTTATCTGACTAATCCTGAAATCACATCCAAAATTGATAAATATTCTAAGGAGGTTAAAGAAATTTTAGATAAGGATTGGCGTGAAAACCTTTGGATGACTATATTCCCGTTGGAAGGTGAGTATTACATTGACAGAGATCATTTTTGTTCTACAGAAAAACCTGTTCAAGGACATAAATGTGACGGTAATTGTGCTTGTTGTGTAAAATGAAAAAAATAATCGTTTTATTAATATTATTTATAATATTAACTGCTTTTGTAGCCTTTTGTCCCGTTGTGACACAATGGGACAAAAGTATTATATTATTTTTGCAGGATAAGCTTGCATTTTTACCCGTTGAAATTTTTATGCTGCCTGATTGTGTTCTGTATTCTGCAATGATTGCAATTCCCATTATTGGTTTTGGAATATATTTTTTTAGGAAAAAGTTGTATTTTGACATTATTTTTATTAGTTCAGTTCCTTTTATAACTTTTTTATTTAATTGTATAATTAAACCTATCATTAAACGACCAAGACCTGGATTTGAACTGCAAATAGCAGGAATACATCCTGATAGTTTCAGCTTCGTATCAAGTCATAGCTTAGTAACTATTTGTCTTTGGGGTATGGTAATTTGGTATTTATATAAATATTGCAGTAACAAATTGTGGCGTTTAATCGGGATTAGTATTTCAGTTTTATGGATTTTATTTGTTGGATTAAGCCGCATTGTTATAGGTGTACATAACCCGACTGATGTTCTGTGTGCCTATATTTTAGGTTTGTTACTTCTAAACTTATATATAAAATTACACAACTATTTAATCAAAACTTCCTGAATAATTTTTTTATTCATTTCAGAAATCATTGTTTTTATTTGTTTGTAGAGTTTTGAATTTGTTTGACCAACTTTTGCAAAGATAATTAGCTCATCTGAATTTTTAACATCCTGGGCAAATTCATTTGTGATATCAGCTTTTACAAATTTTATGTTGGCAAATGTTTGTAATTGCGGAAGAATAGTCTCAGGAATATTTTCAAAGCATATAATAGCTAACTTTTTATCCTGTTTAGCCAAAAGTGTCAGCTTAATATCAGAAAAATCGTTTTCTAAATCATAAATTATATTATCACCAAGCATTGAATAGGTTAATTTTTTATCTGTTATTTCTGCAATAATTACTGCAAATATTGAGGCAATGAAACCGAAAACAATTCCAAGTAGGATATTTATTAAAAGTTTTGGTGAAGAATATTCAAAATCTCTAAGTTTTTGCGGCTCTTTTAAAACCAAAACTTTGGATGAATCGGACATTTGGTCAACCATTCTTGCCCATTCAAGTTTTGAAGATAAATTAGCCACTTTGGCAGCTTCTTCTGTTACTTCAATTCTTGAACGTTCGCCTGAAATAACCTGACCTTTAATTGTTGATAATGCACGCTGAGCACTATTTGAAAAAGCACTCATAGCTGTTAAGTTTCCTGTAGACATCATTGCTTGTTCAGGTAACCCGTTCATAGTATCAACTTTTTGTTTTAAGGCTTGTTTTGCTTTAGTGTATTCTGCTTCAATAATCTTTTGGTCAGATTTTGATTTTTCACTGTTAAGCTGTTTATGAAGCTCAATATAATTATTTATAATTGAATTTACAACGTTGTATGCAAGTTCCGGATCTTTTGATTTGTATTCTATAGATAAAACGTTTGACCCTTTTTTGTTTTCAAAAATTGGATTTTTACCTTTACCTAAAAAAGCTTGAGTTGAAATATATTCTCCCTCTTTTTTATTTGGAAATATACCCAATTTTTTCTTATAAACTAAGTTGTTTTCACGAATAACTTTATCAATAACGAGTGGTGATTTTATAAGTTCCATTTCATTCGCAAGAACATTACCCCCGCCGGCTAAAATGGTGGCCATTCCACCTCCTCCTGTGCCGCCAAGTTCTTCAAGCACATATGGGTTAATTTCTATCATGTTTGTGTTGTTCGTTTTATTAATATATAAGTCTGCACTTACTGTATATTTTTTGGAAAGTATAAAAGTTAATGATGCGAATGAAAGAATACAAATTAAGAATATTGTGGTTATAAGTATTTTTCTATGCCATAATGCAAAAAATATTTTTTTTAAATCAATTGTTATCTCTTCATTTAGTTCCTCTTGTGGTATGTAAACTGTTTGCTGCATAAAAGCTCCTTGTTATTAAAATTATATTATAAAACAAATTAAATTACAATAAATACTAAATATATCGCAAGTTTGGAAATATTTTTGTCTTGAAGGAAAAGAAATAATAAATTTATTTTTATTTTTTTGCTGTATTAATTAATTTATTTGTTTTTATATAGTATTGTATGCCTACATACAATGCTGATGCTAGATATGCAAAGGCCGCTGAATACAGACTATTTATTTTATGAAATAATAGTATAATAATTAGTGTAAAAAAAATAGCCTGAATTTGTGTTTTTATTTTTAGATATTGATG
>CALUSG010000032.1 GCA_944323365.1 Candidatus Gastranaerophilales bacterium | reverse complement strand
TGTCGACTAATATAGCTGTTGGGCTTTTAGGCTGGCTCGGCGGCGTGATTAAAACTACATCTAAAGATAAGGAGTGATTTTTATGCTGAAAATTTTCATTAACCCAGGGCATGACATAGATTTAGACTCCGGCGCATGTGCAAACGGTTTAAGGGAAGTTGATATCGCGCTGGCAATCGGGCAGAAAGTAAAAAAAATCATGGAAGGAATTGGCTACCCGTGCCAGTTAATACAGTCGGATAACTTAAACGGAGAAACACCAAGCAAACCGAATGTCTGCGGCATAGCTAACGCATCCGGTGCAGACGTTTTCGTATCAATTCATTGCAATAGCGCCGCGAATGCTTCTGCTAAAGGTACAGAAACGCTTGTTTATTCTACAGGCGGCAAGGCGGAACTTCTAGCTAAATGTATTCAGTCCCAGATTGTAAATTCACTCGGCACAGTAGACCGCGGCGTGAAAACGCGCCCTGACCTATGCGTGCTAAGAGAAACAACTATGCCAGCGGTACTCGTAGAAACCGCGTTTATTAGCAATGAAGAGGACGCATATAAATTACAATTGCGACAACGTGCCTTTGCGGCTGCGATTACCCGCGGCATTACCGATTATGAAAAATTAATATAATACTATATATTGATTTTTTGTATTATGGCCAAAAGCTTTTATACTATATATAGTATGTTAGGAGATATGTACCATGAAAAAATTATTAAATGCAATTTTGAATTTATTTATAAAACCGAAACTTGAAGAACGTAAACAGGCATTAAGAGAAAAACTGGAAAAAGAAATTTCTGAAACAGACAGCGAATGGGTTAAAATCCGCAATAATGCGTACCTCGATATTTTAGATAATGCTGACGGAAAAGTTTTAGATGCTATCGAAAAAGCTATCTCTAAACTTTAAAATAATTAATAGTTTTACTCCCCTGCGTAAAGGACAGAAGTCCTTCGTTAAGATATATTTCTTTAAAATAAAAAATGGCTAATGGAGGGCTAAATTATGGAATTAAATAAAATCTTTTTAGGAGACTGTTTGGAAATATTAAAACAGTCGCTCATGGTTTCATTGATGCGTTATGTGGGTTTCAAAATGAAAGATAGCGGATATTTTTTAATGTTTACGGATTGGCGACAATTACCTATAGCAACAGATACAGCACAAATGGCGGACTTGATTTGGTTTTGAGAAACTAAGGGAAAATGTAAAAAAGTCGTGCATACTGGTTCATATACAGGTTGTCTACGATACTATGTAATGCAAAAGGATAAATTTTACATAACTGATAAACCATGACCTACACGGAATAGAGTGAAATATAATTCGAAAAAGTTCCGAAAATAAGCATATAATGTATGTAATTTCGACGTTCGTTCCGTTTTAAGTAATATTCGTTCTTTACATTCCCACTTCGTTCCGCTATAATAGGATAGGAGGTGTAATGATGAAATATTCTATTGAAATTGGCAAGATCATAGAAGGTGCATTAAAGCATGATCAAGTCAAAGTTATTAATTATACAAAACAATTAGTATCAAAATTGGAAAAGGATGATGATTTCCGCTCTGCAGCTAAATTTCAGCGGTTATTATCTGCTCAAGCCGAGTCCGCCTTGACTTCGATGAATAGTTCTAATCCCATTGCTATTCCTGTAGATACTGAATCAAGAATGAACCTTGCTGATATTATTTACCCATATCAAAATGATATTGAGGTTATTCTCTCAAAACGGAATGAAGAAAAATTAGATACATTTATTTTAAGTTATCAAAATGCTGATAAACTTAACTCTCTTGGAATAAATGTATCTAACTCGTTACTGTTATATGGACCACCTGGATGTGGAAAAACTAAATGTGCCTACTTAATTGCTAAACAATTAAATTTACCACTCGTTGTTGCTAGGTTAGATAGTCTAATTTCTTCGTATCTTGGTACTACTGCTAAAAATATTCGTAGCCTATTTGAGTTTGCACAAAAAATGCCTTGTGTATTATTTTTAGATGAATTTGATGCTATTGCCAAGGCTAGAGATGATAACAATGAACTTGGGGAATTGAAACGTGTTGTTAATAGTCTTTTGCAAAATATCGATACAATGAGCAAAGACAGCTTAATTTTAGCAGCTACCAATCATCAGCAGTTACTTGATCCTGCAATATGGAGAAGATTTGATTATAAATTAGAAATAGAACTGCCTGATAAAGACGCTATTGCAGCATTAGTCACTTTATTTTCCAATGGTATATACAAATTTAGCCAAAAAGAAATTTTAGAAATTTCAACTTTACTTGATGGACAAAGTGGTTCTGATATAGAAGAGATTATAACTAAAGCTATAAGAAACACCGTTATTCATAATTCTTCTTTTAGCGTATCTAGTATTTATGAAGAATTGTTTATTACCAAAAATATCGTTCCTCAAAATTGTAATGATTCACGAGAACTATTACAAATCAAGGCAAAATATTTACGAGGCAAAGATCCAAAAGTTTTTAGTTTACAGACAATTGCTGATATCTTAGGTAGTTCAAAAACAACTATTCAAAAAATTGTTAAGGATGTTTAATTATGAGTGAAAATAATTTACCAATAAAATTAGTTCTTCCCAAAGCAACAGATATTGTTCCGAATACCGGAGGTGGAAAGTTGAAATTTTTCGGAGAAGTGACTCTGGAGTTAAAAAAAGAAATAACTAACAAGTTCGAAACTTTATTATCTTTTTATGCAGATGTTTTTAATGAAAATGAAGCAATCCCTGCTGTAGGAAAAATAACAGTAAAACCTGAAGCTATTGCAAAATCACATAAACCCTCTGCTCTGTGTAAGAATTGTCCAATTATCGGTAGCGAAGATTTAGATGAAATATATATTAAGGTTAATAGAAAAAATATTCAGGAAACAATAGAGATGGTAAAAAATCCACCATCACAAAAATTCCAAGCCAACATGACCACAATAATCGATATTCAACCTATTAAGCCAGAAGATAAAATTTCACCAGCACTCAAATCTATTGCACAAAAAGATTTTAACTCTATAAAAAAAGTTATTAAACTTAAAGTCTTTGATTTTGATGATGACTTTGATAATGCACAAATTTGGGGCTATGTGACGCGAAAATTATGTTCACTTCATTTTGAAGATAAATACGAAATTATTTCATATGGTGATCAGCTTAAATTTTTAAAGATAGAGATTATTTCTTATAATGATATTATTAAATTGGCTTCTATTAACGGAGTAAAAACTGTTGGTTTTTTTCAAGAGTACTCTCTTCCTCAGAGTGATTTTTCGGCGACTGAGTTACAAACTTTATTGAATTCTGAGTACAGAGATAGCGATGTTACCATTGGAATTATTGATGGCGGAATAAGTGATGATAATTCATTTCTACAACCTTATATTGTTGCACGTGAAGAATATATAAATAAAGTTTATCAAAATCCACAACATGCTACATTTATTGCATCAACTATACAATATGGAAATATTTTGAATGGTATTTCTGCGTCCACAGCATATCGTTTTAAATTTGTAGATATTATTGCCATTCCAAATAGTGATAAAAATTTTGGATTAACTGATTCCATTACAGAAGATACCTTGATGGAAATTATTGAAGAAGTAATGGAGAAATATTCATTTACTACTAAAATATGGAATTTATCTTTAGGTATTGAAAATAAACCTTGTGATGGTTCAATGTCTGATTTAGGGGTATTTTTAGATTATATACAAGATAAATACCATGTACAAATCTTTGTTTCTAGCGGAAACATAAATAGTCTACCCCTTAGAAATTGGCCACCTCAAAAAGGTATTGGTGAGCATGATCGCCTTATATCACCAGCCGACTCTGTTCGTGCTATAACAGTAGGTTCTGTTGCATTATTTGATTCTGTAAATTCGATTGTTAAATTTAATGAACCTTCACCTTTTAGTCGAAGAGGACCTGGTGCTAATTATATTGTTAAGCCTGACATTGTTGATTATGGTGGTAATTATTCTACATCATACAAAATTGATGGTTTAGGAGTAAAAGGATTGGATTCTAGCGGAAGGATAATTGAGGGTAATGGCACAAGTTATTCAACTCCTCGATCTTTGCAAAAATATGCCTCTATATATGAAGAAATGATCGAGCCAGATCTACTCCTTGCTAAAGCGATGTTAATACATTCTGCAAGAATGAACTCTCGTGAATTGTTAGATGAACATCCAGACAATATTAAATATTATGGATTTGGGATCCCTTCTGCTGATACACAAGATATTTTACAATGTAGTAAAGATTGTGTAACACTTATTTTCAAACAAAAAATATCTCAGAAATCGCATTTGGAAATGTATGATTTCCCATATCCAAAATCTCTTATCAAAAACAATAAGTATATTGGTGAAATAGGAATGACTCTTGCCTACTTACCGCCTCTTGACCCAAAATATGGTCGTGAATATTGTAGAACTAATATTGATGTCAGTTTTGGAACATATTCATATATAGCTGGTGGAAAAATTGATTATAAGGGACAAGTTCCTCTTGAATCAAAATGGGATGAAAAATTTGAAGCAGCACGAGTAGAACACGGGTTCAAATGGAGTCCTATAAAATCCTACTACAGAAAGTTAAGTAGAGGAATAAACCTAGAAGACGGATGGAAACTTAGAGTTGACTTAACTCCACGAAATGGATTATATGTACCATCACAAGAATTCGTTTTAATTATTACCATCAAAGACTCAAATGGTAATGATATTTATTCAGAAATAACCAATGGATTAAGAGAAAGAGGTTATATAACTAATAATATCGAAACGAAATATCAAATTCGTCAAAGACAATAGAATACTTAATAAAATAAATGCTCTTATTTACGGGCAGTGATACTACTGTAGCTAATAGAAAACAGAATCGCAATTTTATAGGTATAGAGAAATCAAAAACCTATTATCAAATTGCACTGAAAAGATTGTCTACACAGTAACTAGATAGACATTTTTATAAATTCTCATTAATACGTTAAAAAGCCGTACTCGTAATTGGGTACGGCTTTATTTTATTGGGTGCCATAGGTGCCATGTCAGGTGCCCAAATTAAATTTATGTATGTAATTAAAGTTAAAATTTTATAGAACATAGTAATAACTAGACCTTGTTTTTGTGCATTATGTGTATATATAAAAATAAATAAAAAACGTATTGACATTTTGTCTTAATGGTGGTACTCTCTTAATTAGAAGTTAGCACTCACTTGTATAGAGTGCTAACAACAGGGGTGAAAAAAATGCTAGATGAAAGAAAACAACGCATTCTCCGAGCCATTGTAGATGATTATATATCTACAGCAGAGCCTATCGGCTCCCGAACAATCGCCAAAAAAT
>CALUSG010000031.1 GCA_944323365.1 Candidatus Gastranaerophilales bacterium | reverse complement strand
GATAATTCTTATGTTTCAAAACTTGAAAAAGGTAAAATAAATATTACTTTAGATAAAATTGAAATGCTAGCCAATTATTTTGAAACAGAAGTATATTTATTATTAAAATAAATCTTATTGATAATTTTGAGTATCTCAATTTACAAGCAAAAATAAAATTGCACTTTTTTGCACTTTATTGCACTGGGCTTATCTTTAAACACCAAGGCGATTTGAGCCTAATGTGGTTTTAAAAATTTGCAAATGGAGTGCAAAAGAGTGCAAGAAAAGAGTAGCTAAGTGCAAGAAAAGACCCATACATCTCAATACTAAAAAACAGCCTAAATCGGCTGTCTGTTTGATTTTTTATTAAATTTTCCCTGTCTCAATGTCTCAGAAACCTATTAAATAGTTTCAAATACATAAACTTTTTAATATACAAAGGATTATTAGAATTTTAAAACGCACTAAAAAAGAGCCTTTTCGGCTCTTGTTGTAAAATCTGGGCCGCAGTGGACTCGAACCACCGACCTCACCCTTATCAGGGGTGCGCTCTAACCACCTGAGCTAGCAGCCCTTATTTTGGCAATTCTTAATTTAACATAGACATTTTTTAAAATCAAGTCCTTATTAAATTTTTAATTATTAAGAAAGGTTACAAATCCCTTTATAAATTGAATTCGTTCCGCAAAAAAACCGTTATTATATATATCGAGGATTAACTATGTCTATAGTAATTGATTCAAATTTAGCATATCTCCAAAGTCGACTAAATCTTTCTGCTGAAAAACTTGAACTTTATCAAGGAAAATCCATTGAAGAAGTTATTGAGGCAGAAGCCGCGGCTGGGAACCAACTCGCAATTCAACTTGCTGAAGAATTATTAACTAATGTTAATCTTTTAATTGAAATATTCAAGCTGGCCGATCCTAACAACAAATTTATTATACTTATGAACATGAATTATCAACAATTAAGGGAATTTTTACCATTAATGGAACATGAAGATCTTGTTCAAGGATTGATGTTTTTTTCACAAGATAAACTACTCTCAATGCTTGAGCATATTCCTTCCGAACAATTAGTTAAAACCGTGTTAGAAATGTTTTCAGAAGAAGAAGTTATTCAATTAATGCCCGAAAATCAGCTCGATAAAATTCTCACAAGCCATGAACTTGATAAAGATAAAGTTCTTGAAAATTTAAAATCAATTCCACCTGAATATTTAGCACAAATATTAGAAACTGCTCTAGGTAAAGAAGTTGAAACAAAAAATTCTGTTGAAATGGTTAACCAAATTAATAACCTCAACCCATTAGAATATAAAGATGCATTGACCAGTTTACAACCAACACAAAAGCAGCAACTAACCCTTGCATTAACAAAAGAAAATCCCGAATTGTATCAATTATTTGATGCAAGAGCATATACAAAAATGATTAATACATATAAACAAAAGCCCGAGCTTGTTAAAGCAATGAACGTAATTGAAACAGAAGAAATAATAAAAATGCTTCACGAGCTGCCTAATGATTTATTATCTATTGTTATAACACAACTTGATACTGAAATTTTTGCAGAACAACTTATGGATAAACATCCTGAACTAATCGCCGACATCATCGCCGGTTAATATTGTATATGCAAAATCTATCGCCTGCAATGCAAATTGTTCTTTCATTTCTTTCCTCTTTAATTCCGGATTAAGAATAATCTTTTTAATACTGATTTTATCTTTATATTTACAAGAAATAAAGCATAACCCAACAGGTTTTTCATCAGAACCGCCTGTAGGACCAGCAATACCTGTAGTGCAAAGAGATACGTCACATCCGGTTTTTTCCATCAAGCCTTGTGCCATTTCTTTGGCACACTCTTCGCTAACTGCTCCATACTCCTGTAATATACTATTATCAACATTCAATATATTATGTTTAGCTTCATTACTATAAGTAACAAAATTTAGCTTTACATAATTTGAGCTGCCTGAAATATCAGTCAACATTGAACTTACCAAACCGCCTGTACAAGATTCAGCTGTTGATATTACTAACTTCTTTTCTAATAATAATTTTGCTAATTTCTCTATCATAGGTAAAATTATTTTAACATGTACATGACAATTTTTTCTCTTTTTTATATATCATGTAATAAAAGGAATTCACATGCCGACAGTTAAAGAAAAAAACGAATCAGGTAATCTTTTACCGCAAAATATTGAAGCCGAAGAAGCAGTACTAGGAGCAATTCTTGTAAATCCTGAAGTCTTAACAAAAGTTGTAGAAACTTTAAAGCCGGAAAGTTTTTATAAACCTGCACACAGATATGTTTATGAGGCTATGCTGCAATTATTCAACACTAACGAACGTATAGACCTTGTTTCTGTTTCTGATGTCTTAAGCTACAATTCAAAACTTGATACTGTTGGCGGTCGAGCTTTTATAAATGATTTAAGCTACAAAACAATTACAACGTCAAACATTGAATATTATGCCAGGATAGTTCAGGAAAAGGCTGTTAAAAGAGCTTTAATCAATGCTGGCAGCGAGATAGTATCTTTCGGATACGATTTAAATCCTATAGATGAATCGTTGGAAAGTGCTGAAAAATTAATTTTTGATATAGCTTCAAAAAAGGCAACAACCGATTTAAGCCATATTAAAGATTTAGTTTTAAATACTTATGAAAAGATTGAATATCGATACGAACATAAAGACGAGCTATTGGGATTAAGAACTGATTTTTATGAACTGGATACCATGACAAGCGGACTACAAAAATCCGACTTAATAATTTTAGCAGCACGTCCGTCAATGGGAAAAACTGCATTTGCACTTAACATAGCACAAAATGTTGCCATAAAAGAAAAAGTTCCGGTTGCAATATTTTCTTTAGAAATGTCAAAAGAACAGCTTGTACAACGTATGCTTTGTTCTCAGGCAGAAGTAGACACCCAAAGGCTTAAAACAGGTAACATGCAAAGTAAAGATTGGGACAAACTTGCAAGTGCAATGAACGATTTTGCTCAAGCACCTATATTTATTGATGATACAAGCGGATGTACACTAACAGATATAAGAGCTAAATGCAGAAGATTAAAAATGGAACAAAAAGATTTAGGATTAATAGTAATAGACTATTTGCAATTAATGGAAGGTTCCGGCAGAGAAGAACGTATGCAGCAGATATCCGCTATTTCAAGAGGTTTAAAAACGCTTGCACGTGAGCTTGATGTACCTGTTATCGCATTATCACAATTATCACGTGCTGTTGAATCGAGAACAGATAAACGTCCAATGCTTTCAGACCTACGAGAATCCGGTGCAATTGAACAGGATGCTGATATTGTAATGTTCATTTATAGAGATGAATACTACAAAAAAAATGAAGAAGAAGATGAAATGACGAAAGCCGCAGCAAAAGGAGAATCTGAAATTATTATTGCAAAACACAGAAACGGTCCTGTAGGTACTGTAAAACTCTTATTCCAGGCTAATATAACAAAATTCAAAAATCCGATAAAAACAGATGTATTTTAATTCTACATCAAATAGAGGATATTTAAACAAATAATAAAAGTTTCAAAAAACTTATGCCGACTTATGGAATATGTTATGAAAGACTTCGGTTTTTCATACCTCCTCCCCAAGTCTGGTAGCCGTTCACAAGACGGCTTTTTTTTATAACTTATTTTTTAAATTTTTCAATCTTATCCAAAGCATCACTTTCGAAATAAATTCTCAAAAGCGGTTCAGTACCGCTTGGACGAACTAAAACCCAGCTTGCATTGTCTTCTAAATAAAGTTTAACACCATCTTTAAAATCTTTTCTCAAAACTTTCATGCCGGCAAATTCATCTGTAGTTTTAAATTTATCTATAACTCTATTTATTTCATCACGATTTTCTAACTTCAAATCAACTCTATCGTTATAGAATTTGCACCCAACAAGCTCATTTAAGTCTTTTTGTAATTCGACAAGAGTTTTATTTTCGTAAGCCATAGCTTCCAAAACAAGCAAATTAGCAAGAATTCCGTCTTTTTCAGGGATATGTCCTCTAATAGTCAAGCCGCCGGATTCTTCTCCACCAATAATCGGATTGTGTGTTCTCATTGCTTCGCCAACATGTTTAAACCCGACAGAAGTTTCAATTACATTAATACCATATTTTTCAGCAAGTTTATCCAGCATAAGACTTGCCCCAACAGTTTTCACAATACAGCCGTCCATATTTTTATTTTTTTTCAAATGCAACATAAGTATTGCTATAATTTCATTTGGCGTAACATATTCTCCAATTTCATTAATAACACCGAATCTATCGCCATCACCATCATTAGCAAATCCAACCGTATCAAACGTTTTCTTAATCATTTCAATCAAATCCTGCATATATTTGGGTTTGGGTTCGGGCATTCCACCGCCAAAATTCACGTCATGTCGCATATTTATACTGTTAAATTTGATATTTTCATCACAAAGAATTTTATCAAAATAACCAATAGTTGCAGAATATAGCCCATCAAAAATAATATTCTTATTAAGTTGGCGTATTTTTTCAAAATTTATTAAACTTTTTATATGCTCAAAATATGCAGAGGCAAAATCATAATTCTTAACACAACCGTTAATTTTTTTGTCAAATTCTAACCCTAAATTGGCAACAATTTCATCGGTAATATCATTTGTTGCGGGTCCGGCATAGTCAGGAATAAATTTAATTCCCAAATATTCAGGCGGGTTATGGGAAGCTGTAAACATAATAGCACAAGCATCCAAATGTTTTGCATTATAGGCTAATACAGGCGTAGGAATAATTTTATTGCTCATTAAAACCGTAAACCCTAAATTCGCCAAAATTTCAGCACATTGTTTTGCGAATTCATCAGCTTTATTTCTGGGATCATAACCTACAAGAATCTTTTTATATATCCCGAAATTATCAAAAACATACTTAGCAATCGCTTTTGTAACAAGTGCTACATTTTCTTCATTAAAATCAACTCCTACAACAGCACGCCAGCCGTCTGTTCCAAATTTAATATTTGTCATAGTATTTGCCCTTTTTATTATTTTTGGTATAATTTTAACTAAAATACAAAGTTAAGTAAATATGGAATTAAAAAATGTTTTAAATATTGCATATCTTGGTCCTGAAGCGTCATTTTCAGAAATGGCACGTGATATATTCTGCAAAAAATATAATATTAATACATTTTCTACTCCATTAAGAACAATCCCTGATGTAATTGACTTTGTTGACAAAAATCCTTTTACACTGGGCGTAGTTCCGTTAGAGAACTCAATAGACGGAACCTTAAGAATTTCATTGGACAGTTTAATGTTTACCAAAAATTCCAATATAAAAATTCTTTCTGAAGTAACAGTTCCAATTGAATATTGTCTTTTATCAAGGACAACAGAATTTTACAGTATTACAGGAATAATAGGAACACCATATCTTTTAGGCAAATGTCAGGAATTCATAAAGCATGAACTTCCATTAAATTTAAACATTATAGAAAACACTACAATGTCAGAATGTGCAAGAAATCTTTCAAACTACAATCTAACGTATGGTTCAATAGGCAATAGAAAAACAGCAGAAACGTTCAGACTAAACATTTTAAAAGAAAATATCAATGATGACAAAACAAACCAAACAAAATATATTCTTATCGGAAATTTTGATACATTTCCAACAGGCAACGACAAAACAGCAATAGCCTTTGCAACAAACAATTCTCCGGGAGCTTTGTTAGAAATATTACAAATATTTTTAGAAAATGATATAAATTTAACATATATATCTTCACAACCCTCAAAAGATGATATGGAAGAATATATTTTTATTGTA
Organism: Candidatus Gastranaerophilales bacterium; assembly: GCA_944323365.1. Taxonomy (GTDB): domain Bacteria; phylum Cyanobacteriota; class Vampirovibrionia; order Gastranaerophilales; family Gastranaerophilaceae; genus SIG32. The sequence continues at coordinate 20,649 of CALUSG010000031.1, read as the reverse complement.
AATTTTAACGGACATATAAAAGACACAAAAATAATGAAAGTTTTAAATGAAATAAAATCGAAAACTATATTTTATAGATTTTTAGGATCATATGAAAAAAATATTTCATAACTTTTAATAACTTTTTGCTATAATAGAAACAGAGGGAAATTATGGAAATAAGAGAAGAATTTATAGAACAAGCGAAAAGACTTGCCCGTGGAGCAGAAGTTTTGCCCGGAGGTATAGAAGAATTAGCAGTAAAATTACAACACGCAAAAGATACAAATACCCCTTTAAGAGTAAAATTAGGAATGGATCCTACAAGACCGGATTTGCATTTAGGCCATACGGTAGTAATGCGTAAATTAAAAGAATTTCAAAAACTCGGGCACAAAATTGTATTAATTGTTGGCGGAGCAACAGCAATGGTAGGAGATCCGTCAGGGAAGTCCGAAACACGACCGTCTTTAACTAAAGAACAAGTTGAAGAAAATGCAAAATCATATTTTGAACAAATGTCAAAAGTTGTTGACGTAACGCAAGCTGAAGTAACTAATAATGCAGACTGGCTTCATAAAATGAGCTTTATTGATTTATTAAAACTTGCCTCAAAGATGACAGTAGCACAAATGATGACAAGAGATGATTTTGCAAAAAGGTATTCCGAAGGAAAGCCTATATCTGTTCATGAATTTTTCTATCCGCTAATGCAGGCTTATGATTCAGTAGTAATAGATGCTGATATAGAACTTGGCGGAACTGATCAAAGATTTAATACGCTATTGGGAAGACAAATTCAAGAAGCTTACGGGAAAAAATATCCCCAAATGGTTATGCTGCTGCCTTTAATTGAAGGTACAGACGGGCTTGTTAAAATGTCAAAAACATACCCGGAACACTGTATTTCTTTAACAGATAGCACAAAAGATATGTTTGGTAAATTAATGAGTATTCCGGATACTTTAATAGTTAAATATTTTACATTATTGACTAATGTAACTGATACAGAATTAAAAACTATCGAAGAAAACCTAAAAGACGCCAGCTTTAACCCCCGTGATTTAAAACTTCAACTGGCACATATGATTACAGAAGAATATCACGGAAAAGACAATGCCGATTATGCACAACAAGAATTCATCAATGTTGTATCAAATAAAGGAATCCCCGATGATATAACTGAGGTTAAAACTGAACAAGGTAAAAGCATTTTGGATTTACTTGTAGAATTAAAATTTGTCCAATCAAAAGGTGAAGCAAAACGTTTAATTCAAGGCGGCGGAGTAAAAATTGACGGCAATAAAATCACCGATATGGCTTATACATTGAATTTTGATGACAGTGTAATATTACAGGCAGGTAAAAGAAAATTTGCCAAACTGGTTAAATAAAAATGTTAAAACTTATAAAACGTGGAATAACAAAAGTAAAAGAAGATATTCAGGTAATTTATGATAAAGATCCGGCAGCAACAAATATACTTGAAGTTTTGTTATGCTATCCCGGTTTGCATGCATTAATAGCCTATCGTTTTGCCCACAGATTATACAAATGGCATATACCTCTTATTCCCCGAATAATATCCTATTTAACCAGAATAATTACAGGAATAGAAATACATCCTGCCGCAAAAATCGGCCGAAGATTTTTTATAGATCATGGAGAAGGAGTTGTAATAGGAGCTACAACAGAAATTGGAGATGATGTATTAATCTATCAACAGGTAACTTTAGGCGGTACAGGTAAAGAACAAGGGAAACGTCACCCTACATTAGGAAACAATGTCATAGTCGGAGCAGGTGCAAAAGTTCTAGGTAATATAAAACTGGGTGATTATGTAAGAGTTGGAGCAGGTTCAGTTGTTGTGGAAGATGTTCCCGAGTATTCAACTGTTGTAGGTATTCCCGGACGGATTGTACACCGCAAAATCCGTGATAAAAATGGTGTTTTAATGCATAATAGAATTCCTGACCCTATTAAGTGCGAACTAAATAGATTAAAATATGAACTTCAAGAATTAAAAGAAAAAATTAATGAAAATAAGGAGTAAAAATTAATGAAAGCTGTAGTATTTGATAAAGAATTAAAATTAGTAAACGATTATAAAAAACCAGTTCCACAAAAAGGTGAAGCCCTGATAAAAGTAACTTTAGCAGGGATATGTAATACCGATTATGAAATAACAAAAGGTTACATGGGTTATGTTGGTATTTTAGGACACGAAGCAGTAGGGATTGTTGAAGAAATTAACGATCCTGATCAATCACTGCTAGGCAAACGTGTTGTTTCAGAAATAAGTTATGGTTGTAAAGACTTAAACTGCCCGTATTGTGCAGAAAAGCTTTACCGTCACTGTCCAAACCGTCATACACTCGGGATTTTAGAAAAAGATGGTTGTTTTGCCGAATATTTTACCATGCCTTTGGAAGTACTTTTTGAAGTTCCAAACAACGTTACGGACGAACAAGCTGTATTTGTTGAGCCACTTGCTGCAGCATGCGAAATTACAGAACAACTTCATATAAAACCATTTGAAAAAGTTGTTGTCTTAGGTGACGGCAAATTAGGGCTTATAACAGCACTAACACTAAACGCTCAAAATATTGATGTAGTTTTAGTAGGTAAACACCAAAATAAACTTGATATAGCCAAAACTCAAGGTGTTGAAACTTCTTTATTGGATAATTTTAAAATAGAAAAAAAATATGATGTTGTTGTTGAAGCAACCGGCTCAATATCAGGTTTTGAATCAGCTCTTGCTTTAACTAAACCTAGAGGCACACTCGTTTTGAAAAGTACAGTTGCAGCGTCAAAAGAATTCAATTTAGCACCAATAGTTATAGATGAAATAACTGTTCTTGGTTCAAGATGCGGACAATTCGGAGCGGCTTTAAGACTTTTAAAATCAGAAAAAATTGATTTTTCACCATTAATTTCAGCTACATACTCTGTTGATGACGCTATCGCAGCATTCGAAGCAAATAAACAAAAAGATACTTTGAAAATTTTATTAAAATTCTAATTTGCTTAAATAAAATTTTTAGAATAAAATAAATATATGTTGGGAAACGCAATCAACAAAATAAAAAATATAACTCTATTAGATAAATATATACTAAAACAAGTTATTGAAATGTTTTTAATGGGTGTGTGTGTATTTACATCAATTATATTTGCATCTGATACATTCATTACATTGATAAAACAGATATCTTTATTTGGTATACCATTTAAAGTTGCATTAATGATGATTATACTAAACCTACCGTCAGTAATAGTTATGACAATACCTATGGGTGTTTTATTATCAACAGTAATGACTTTAAATGGACTGAGCTTAAAATCAGAAATTACCGTAATGCGTGCGTGCGGAATTGGATTAAATAGAATTGCAAAACCAATTTTTATATTTGCAATTATAATGTCTTTATTCAGCTTTTTTATAAACGAAAGTATAGTACCTGTCATGACAAAACAGTCAAAAGACTTGGCATTATGGGCACTAGGACAAAAAAATATACCTGATGGTAAGCAAAATTTTGTATTCAAAGAACTTGGTGAAAGAGGATTTCTAAAAAGATTATTTTACGTAGGTTATTGCAAAGACAAAATTTTATATAATATAACGGTATTAGACACATCAAAAGAAGGTACAATTCAGGTACTGCAAGCTCGAGAAGGAAAAACATCTCCCGAAGGATGGAATTTTGAAAAAGGAGCTTTATATACTGTTGACAGCGAAGGCAAAGTATTAAATACTACTTTATTTGATGATTCAAAAATAAAATTCGGATTGGATATGACAAAAGAATTAAATAAAAATGTTGCTAAAGAAATGAATTTTACAAAACTTTTAAAATATCTAGCAACAACAGACATCCAACCCGATCAAAAAAGAATAATAGTGATAGAACTTTTTGATAAAATTGCATTACCTATAACAACTATAGCCCTGGTCTTAATCGGTGTTCCTTTGGCAATAACTCCGCCCAGGGTACGGTATAACCGTGGATTTTTATTCAGTATATTAATTATATTTGTTTATTACCTTATAAGGGCACTATCAATATCATTTGGCGAAGCCGGAACTCTTGCCCCATTTTTGGCCGCTTGGATGCCAAATATCGTTTTAACAATTTGGGGTGCCGCACTTTATTATAAAAAAGTTTATACAATTGAATAAATTACTCTTTTTGAATGTAAACCGTTTTTTATTTTTATCGTAAAATTATGTTATGGAAAATAGTGAAAACTTTTTTAACATAAACCCAGTACAATCCGTACAACAAAACCCGTTCACAGGTTCAAATAATCTAATTGAAGAACCAAAATCTACGGTGTCTAATCCTATGCAAAATCGTTTGAATGGATATGACTCTTCTATTTTAAACGATAAAACAATGCCAAATCAGAAAGAAAAATTAACTTTAGAATATAAAATACATGAAAAACAAAAAGCTTTAACTGATTTAAATGGAAAAATAAAAAATGCTGAACTCTATGGTACTCAAACTGAAGTTTTAAGTCTTCGTGTAAAAAAACAAAGGTTAGAACAAGAATTATTTGAATTAAACAGACAAAATGCAGCTCATCCAATAAAGAGTTTGACCGGAGAGATTATTGAAATTCCCTGGATAAAAAAAGCTCAAACATTTTTTTCTAGAAAAGTTCTTGCAAAGGTATCCAAAAAATTCAACTCCATAGTATTTTTAGGAGATTCCTTAGCGAAACTTTCTGAAATAAATAAAAGTGTAGATGCTCTGATTGAAATGAAAGTCCCTTATGGCGAAAAAAATGACAACTATGAAAAATTAACTGAATATCTTTATCAGGCGAACAAATTACATTCTCAAATATCTAAAACATTAGGGAAAATAAAATAGTATATAAATATCCTGTAAACAATTAAAAATTATAAAATTTATGTACATAAATAAACAGAGTTTTTATTTACAACTCAAAGTTTTTGTCATACAATTATTCTATAAGATAGCTTTTAAGGAGAAAATATGAACGAGCTTTTAAGAAAAACTGCAACAGAACAATCAAAAGCATTAAAAAATAAAGAGATTTCGGCTGTTGAACTTACCATGGCAGCTTTAGAAAGAATAAAAGAAGTAGACGAAAAATTGGGAGCATTTAACTCTCTTACTGAAGAAACTGCAATTGCAACAGCAAAAAAAGTTGATGAAAAAATCGCAAAGAATGAAGAATTACCGCTTTTGGCAGGTATACCTCTTGCGTTGAAAGACAATATGAATTTGGTTGGTTCAAAAACTACAGCATCAAGCAAAATTTTAGAAAATTTTGTATCGCCATATAATGCAACAATAACAGAAAAATTACTAAATAACCTTGTTCCTATTTTAGGTAAAGCAAACTTAGATGAATTTGCAATGGGGTCTTCAAATGAAAACTCCGCATTTAAAAAAGTACATAACCCTTGGGACTTAAAAAAAGTTCCCGGAGGCTCTTCAGGAGGCTCAGCCGCCAGTGTTGCAGCTTGTGAAGTTACACTGTCACTAGGGTCAGATACAGGTGGTTCTATTCGTCTTCCGGCTTCATTCTGCGGAATCGTAGGGATGAAACCTACTTATGGACGTGTTTCTAGATATGGTCTTATTGCATTTGCGTCTTCACTTGATCAAATAGGACCATTTGCAAGAACTGTAGAAGATGCAGCTAATCTTTTGGAAGTAATTTCAGGTTATGATCCAAAAGATTCTACGTCATTGAATATACCTGTAGAACATTACGCTGCTAACCTTGATAAAGATATAAAAGGTTTAAAAGTAGGTGTAATAAAGGAACTTATGACCGATGGGTTATCCTCAGATGTGCAAAAAGCTATTGAAAACGCAATTGAATGCTACAAAAAATTAGGTGCAGAAATAGTTGAAATTTCACTGCCGAATTTAAAACATTCAATTGGAATTTATTATATACTTGCAACGGCAGAATGTTCATCAAATTTAGCAAGATTTGACGGCGTAAGATATGGATACAGAACAGCAGATGCTAAGAATTTGATGGAAATGTACACAAAAACTCGTGCTGAAGGTTTCGGCCCTGAAGTTAAACGACGTATAATGCTCGGGACTTACGCTTTAAGCTCCGGTTATTACGATGCTTATTACAAAAAAGCACAACAAATGCGAGCTTTAGTAACACAAGATTTTATAGAAGCATTCAAAAAAGTTGATATATTAATTTCGCCGACATGCCCGAACACTGCATTTGAACTTGGTGCAAAATCAAATGACCCGCTGGCAATGTATTTGACCGATATTGCAACAATTAGTGCTAACCTTGCCGGTATTCCCGGTTTAAGTGTTCCTGCAGGATTTGATAAAGATGGCATGCCGATAGGTTTACAAATTCTTGCTCCGCAATTACAAGAATCAAGATTGTTTAATGCCGCACATAAATTTGAGAGAGCTAATGATTACTATACTAAATTAGCAGAGGTATAAAAATGATTAAGATTGACAAATGGGCAATGAATATAACTATTTCGGAAAGAAAACTTGTAAAGCAATTTGATAAAAATCCTTCACAATTTTTCCCTCGATATAACGATGTAAAATGCATAAAAAACATTTCCAAAGGACACTCAAATAATGTTTTTAAAAATGCTATAAGATGGATAAAACAATATAAAAACAATATAGAATATAGTAAACTTATAGATAAACGGAATACTATCTTTAAATGATTGATTTATGAATAATAATTATTAAAATAAAGTTATGAAAAAAATATTCATAACTTTATTTTTTATATTGATAAGTACAACAGCAATAGCAAAAGACGTAGATTACGAACAAGTATATCGTGATTTGCCTGTTCCGACACATTCATATGTTCATGGTATTGATCCGGGCGAATTTTTTGATATGAAAGATACAAGCTGGTCGCCATACCCGCTTTTTAGACTAACAAGCCCATTATTTTTTAAGACAATAACAATTCAGCCGGGTTATTATCTTTTAACACCAAGAGAACACGAAGGCAATTGGTACATGCTTTTTAAAGAACAGGGCAAAGTTAAATATATAATTCCGGTTTATGAAAGAGATATAACACCTGAATTTTTTTATGATGAAAATTTACCTAAACCAAAACTAACCTGGTCACAAAAAGTTCACATCAAAACTTTAGACTGGGTAGGGCGGGTATTTCCCAGTGCAAAACGAAAACCCGCCCCGCAAACCTACCTTGAAGCAACCGACTTGGATAACAACTTTTTATCACTAGTTGTATATTGGGGTGCTCACAGATATTATATGGTATTTAGAACAGTTGAACTTTAAATTTATTCTTCTTCTTCATCAGTTTTAATTTTATCAACAACCATTTTAGCCATTTCCTTAGCAATTAAATGTTGAGTTGCCTCAGGACAATTTTGTAACATATTCATAGCTGTTCTTAAAGTAGAATCAATATCATACCAACGTCCTTTTCTATTATCATCAAGACCTGATCCTACCGCATTAATAATATCTTCAACAGCCTCATACTTTTCTTCTTCAATATTATGTTCAATAATAATTTTAATCAAATTCAAGGCTATTCTAATTTGCGTTTGATCATCACTATGTTCAAGTGTTCTAACAGCTTGTGATAAAACCGGGTCTTTGTCATACCAGCGTCTTTGGTGATTACTGTACTCTTCTTTCATCTTTTTCTCCTTTATCCTAATTTAAATGTAACACCTTTTGTCCCTTTTGGATATTCCCATTTTAAACTGTGTTTTGCACAACAGATTCTACATGCTCCGCATTCAAGACAGTTTTCAAAATTTACAATTAATTTTTTATTATTGTCGTCCCACTCATATACTTTTGCAGGACAAATTATTGTACAAACTTTTGAATCACAAGTTTTACAAATCTCATTATCCGGTATCAAATGAGATTGCGTATCAGGTGTATATTTAACTGTATATAATTTATCTTCTAATACCATTTAAAAATACTCCATAATAATTTTAACCCGTGCCATATATCGCTTAAAATATTAACAAATTTTCGTTCTTTGAAAAAAGTTTTAATAAAATCATAGTATTTTTCACGTTTTGGAATACTATCAACCGAAGTAAACATTTTAAAGAAAGCATTTACGGTTCTCAAATAATAATCCAAAAACGCATCACTTTTAATATGTGCAATGTCCATCAAATCTTTATATGTTTTTAAATCCTTAATAACAAAAGAATTTTTAAGTTTTTCTTCATATTTATATAAAAATTTAGCGGAAAAATCATTATTATTTAAAGCATCGACAGCAGTTTCACCGGCAAGTTTACCGCTAATCATAGCAAGGTTAGTACCTTCCCAATGCAAATTATTTACGAGCATTGCCGCATCACCAATTATCATAACTCCATCAAATGAAAGTTTAGGAATTTTATTATATCCGCCTTCAGGTATTAAATGTGCTGAATATTCCAACAATTCTCCATCCTTTATCAAAGGAGCAATTGTAGGATGTGCTTTAAGTTGTTCAAGAACATCATAAGGTCTAAGTCCTCTTTCTGCCAGCTCGCTTAAAGTAATACCCAAACCTACAGTGACAGAATTTTGATTAGTGTATATAAATCCTAACCCCAGCATACCTAGCATAGGGCCGCCAAAAACCTCATAAATACAACCTTCATCATCAGAAATGTTAAACCTGTCGTTAATTTTTTCTTTATCAAGTTTTATAACTTCTTTTACACTTAGTGCAACGTCTTTAGGTAAAATATCTTCACGCAGTCCGATTTGTTTAGCTAAAAGTGAATTTACCCCATCCGCAAGTATAACAATATCCGCATAATAATCCTCAAGTTCTGTTTTAACACCGACAACTTTACCATTATCAGTTAAAAGTTCACGAACGACAGTTTTTTCTACAAGATAAACACCTTCTTTTTTAGCTTCTTCAGCCATCCAACGGTCAAACTTACCACGAATAACAGTATAGCTTCCGCAAACTTCTGATTTATTTTTATATGAAACAACAGTACTATCTATTTCACCGAGAATGGCAAACTTATGCTCAACATTTCTACGTTCTAGAGGAGCAGTCTTTTCAAAATCAGGAAAAATCTCTTTTGTCGGTTGAGTATAAATAGCACCGCCAAATACATTTTTACTGCCTGCAAAACTTCCTCGTTCAATTAGAACAACCTTTTTGCCGGCTCTAGCTATTGTGATGGCACATGATATCCCGGCAGGACCTGCACCAACAACTATTACATCTATCTTCTTATTTTCTGTCATTAATATTAATTATACACTAAATTATATTCGTTGTAAAATAGTTAATATGATTATAACTTCAGGGAAATATAAAGGCCAAAAAATAGCCGTACCGGACGAAAAAATTACCCGTCCGACTTTATCAAAGGTTAGAATGAGTATTTTTAATACGCTGCAATCTATTCTTGATTTCGAAAATAAAACTTTTCTGGATATGTATGCCGGCTCAGGTATTATGGGCATAGAAGCATTATCAAGAGGATTTCAAAATGCCGTTGCAATTGAAAAAAATCCTAAAGCCGCATATATCATAAAAAATAATTTTAAAAAATTTAATTTATCTCCTACCTTAATTATAGGCGATAGTTTAAAAATTACAGAAAAAATGAATGAAAACTTTGACGTTATATACATTGATCCACCTTATTACTCGGGGATTTACGAACAAAGTCTTGAGGCTGTAAAAAATATTGCGTCAAACATAATAATATTAGAACATGTAACTGATGTTAATTATACAGGTTATAACTTAATTAAACAGAAAAAATACGGTGATAAATTTATAACTTTTTTATCTGTTGTTATCTGAAACACTCTTCATACATTTCTCCAAAACTCTTGCCGCCTTTTTCAACAGCATAAACTAACGAAGTCATACTGGTAATTCCATTTATATTATTCCCGTTAAGTTTAAATGAATAAATATCATAACCCCACTTGTTAGGACCTTTATGCCCATTAATGTCAATAGAAAATATAGGCAAACCATAATCCAAACCTTTTACAAGATCAATAACATAAGTGCCATCAGATAACACATACACACCCGAATTATTTTTAATCTTTGAATCAGAAAACTCTTGATTTGGATCAAGATTGCCATTTGGATCTTCAACTTCCTTAACCTTATCAACACCTCTAATATCTTGCGGAAGACAGCCTTGTTCATAAGCATTGTCTATACAAATCTTTGACGTTTTTAACGTTTCTGTAAATAATTTTTCTCTAAACATCTTACAGTCTGATCTTAATCCGTTTTGATCGTCAGGAATCGGTTCACCTGTATCGGAGCAAACCCACTCGCCTATACAACTTCCATATTCATTACGTTCAGTACAAATTGCAGTACATTTATTACCGGAATCCCAATAAAAACACTTAATTGGAACTCCATTTAATGTTTGTGCTGCTAATATAGCTTGATTTAAAGTAGCATACATTTTCTTAAATTGATTTTAAAACAACATGCTGAATATTTCTAGCTATTGTCGGAATTGTTAATGCTGCTACTACTCCTATTATTCCTAACGTTATTAGTACTTCCGCTAACGTAAATGCTCTTTTTCTCTTATTATAATTCTTCATACTAGAATTATAGTTTATCTTATCTTTACAGTCAACTCCTCTTAATCCCAAATCTATTGCAGTACTTAAATTTTGTATATCCTTGAAAACCCTGTCAATTAAGCTTTGAAGGGTCGCCCCCCCCCGTGCTTTGCAGCAATACTAGCATTCTCGATCATTTATTACCTTCCTTATTCCATAGGTATAGTCAACTTTTGACCTATTTGAAGTCTATTTAAATTTTTCAAATTATTGGCTTCCTGCAAAGCTTTTGCCTTGTCAGCACTATAAGATCCGTAAAATCTAATTAAAATACTTTCAACAGTGTCACCACTCTGTACAGTATAAACTTCGGATTCAGTTAAAGCATTTTCGCTTGCCGGCAAAAGATTAACCTGTTCATTTTTAACTTTAGAAGTTTCTTGCGGGATGTTACTATCTTTTACTGAAAAATTAACTATTGCAGTTAATAAAAGCATAGTTAATGCTCCTGCAATAAAACCTGTTGCCAAATATACACTTGGTGATTTTTCAGATTTTTGACTAATTTTAAAATTCTGCCACAGTAAATCAAGTTCTTTTTCTTTATTAGGACGAACATATACATTAGGAGAATTATCATAAGATGATTCTTGTTTGTATTTGGACAATGCTTCCAACACTGCCATTTTTTCTTTTGAAAGATTTGATCTTCTTAATGTAGAACTTTTCATAATTTCGGACCTCACTATCCCTACTTTGTAATAGAATGCTAACACGAGATATTTATAATTTCAAGTATTTGTAAATTTTTAGCAAATATTAGACGAATAATAGTTTTTAATGTATAATCAAAATATATGAAAAAATACTCAATAGGCATTGATTTAGGTGGGACAAAAATTCTTACAGCACTTGTTAATAAGGAAACAGGTGAAGTAATTCATTCAGTTAAAAAGAAAACTAAAAAAGACAAGGGTCCTAAAAATATCATCAAAAAAATGATTGACAGCATTGAGGATTTATTAAAAGAGAGTAAAATACCAATCGAAGAAATATCTTCTATAGGTATAGGTGCAGCGGGTCAAGTAGATAGAGAAAACGGAATTTTATTAGCAGCTGTTAACTTAGATTGCTATGACTTAAATATAAGACAAAAAATAAACGAGTATTATAATTTACCTGTATATGTTGGTAATGACGTGGAAATAGCGGCGATAGGCGAACTGAAATTTGGAGCGGCAAAAGGTTATAAAGATGTTGTATGCATTTTCGTCGGAACAGGCGTAGGCTCCGCAATAATTAAAGACGGAAAAATAATCAAAGGTGCAACAGGCACTGCAGGGGAAATAGGACACATAATAGTTGATTTAAACGGCCGTCCTTGTGCATGCGGTGCACATGGATGCTTAGAAGCATATGCCTCAAGATCTGCAATAGAAAAAAGGATTGAAGGAGCTTTAAAAAAAGGGCGTCATTCTATTATTCTTGACTATATGGAAAGTGGTAAATCAATAACATCACATATGATACATGATTCAATAGAAAAAGGCGATGAACTTGTAATTCAATGTGTAAATGAAGCTGCCGAATATTTATCCGGAGGAATTGCAAGTGTAATTAATTTTATAAATCCTGAACTAATCGTATTAGGCGGGGGCTTAATAGAAGCGGTTGATTATTTTTATCAATTGGTAATTAAAAAATCAAAAGCCAAATCACTTCCAGTTCCTGCGACAAAGATAGAATTTAAAAAAGCAGCACTTGGTGATTATTCAGGAGTTGTAGGAGCTGCATTTTTAGAAGGTCAACATGAGTAAAAAAATTCTGTTAATAAGATTATCATCTCTTGGAGATGTAATACATACTATTCCTCTTGCAAATTCATTAAAAGCAGCAGGTTATGAGATTACCTGGCTTGTTTCTGAAAAGGGAATTCAAATCTTAAAAAACAATCCTTGCGTTGATAATGTAATTCTTGCCCCTGTTCAACAATGGAAAAAACGTGGATTTTCATTTAAAAGCTTTAAAGAATATCTATCTATTTTAAAAGAAATTCGCAAAGAACATTTTGATATTGCAATTGACGCACAAATGATGTTAAAAAGCCTTTACTGGATGGCTTTTTGTGGTGCGAAACGAAGAATTATCTCAAAACAGGCTAGAGAATTTTCAATTTTAGGAGCAAATGAAGTTATACCAAGGATTACTGAAAATCATGAATATCCTGTTATAAAAAATTATATGAAATATGCAGGATATCTAGGTGTTGACACAGAAAAAGTGATTGTGACACTTCCTGAACGCTCCCTTGAAATAAAACAAAAAGTTGATGATTTGTTAAAAGATATCAAAAAACCCATAGTTGTAATAGCACCTGCGACAACTTGGGTTCCAAAACACTGGAACAAAGACCATTGGAAAACCGTCATAAATAATATAAAAGACAAATGCACAATAATATTCACAGGCGGACCAAATGACAATGATTTAATTAACTATATCGGAGAAGGGAATTTTTTAAATTTAGCAGGCAAAACCGATGTTTTAGAACTGGCCGAAATATTTTCACGTGCAGCAATAGTTTTAGCACCTGATTCAGGCAGTGCACATTTAGCCTGGGCTACTCAAAAACCGGCCGTTATAACTATATTTACCTGTACACCGTTAAAATATCTTGCTCCTTTGGGAAATCCTGATAAATATATTGCTTTAACCGGACATTTAGAATGCCAGCCTTGCTTTAAACGTAAATGTAAACTTAATACCAACGCTTGTACTAATTTGCCCGAACCGGAAGAAATTATAAATATTGTTAACAAACTATTATCAAATTCAGTAAATGTTGTATAATATTTATAGGTATTATTGATGGGTTTTTTGGATAAAATAAAAGAATATAGACGAATGCTTTCGCAGGTAGAAAGAAATATCTACGGCGAAAAGCAAGATTATTTGGAAATATACGAACGTAATCTGCAATTAGAAAAAGAAATAGAAGCCCGTACAAATGAATTAAACGTTGCAAATAAACGTATGCTTACATTACAGCATATTTGGGACATGATGAATTCATCAACGCCTTTGGAAAATGTACTTGAAAAAGTTGTTAACAGTATCCACGGAGAACTCGGATATCTCCATTGTGCTATAATCAGAAAACTTCATGATGAAAACGGTGATTACATGCAAATTGTAACACAGTCAAAGGATTCTGCTATCGCAAGAGTAAATAAAATTATCGGAATACCGATTGAGGTCAGACGATTAACCTATGACCCTGATAGTATTTATGCAGATACAATAAAAAATAGGAAAATTGTTCAAACAAAAGATTTAGGCGGAACTCTAAAATACATCATGCCGGACTTGCCAAATGAAGTCGCACAAGCCGCTGTTACAAATCAACCTTGCAAATCATTAATTATTATACCATTATGTCCTATGAATAAAGAATTCGGATGGTTTTGTGTATTCACATCTAGAGATGAACTTGCAGATGCAGAAACTGATTTCTTATCACTTTTTGCTCAACAAATAGAAATGTCAATAACCATTACAGATTTATTTTTAGCAATTAAGCAACAAGCCGTTACCGATAGTTTAACAGGATTATATAATAGACGATATTTTGAGGAATCATTAAAACGTGAAGTAACCCGTGCTCAACGACAAAACCAACCATTTTCCATTATCGGAATTGATTTGGACTTTTTGAAAAAAATTAATGATGAATATGGACATGCATATGGAGATTTAGCAATAAAAACAGTAGCAGACGTATTAAAAAATAATGCACGTTCAATAGACCTTCCGGCGAGAATGGGAGGCGAAGAATTCAACGTATTACTGCCGGGTATAGACTCAAAAGGTGCAATGGCCGCTGCAGAAAGAATTAGAAAAGCTATTGAAAATCAAGAGCTTGATTTAATAGGTCATATAACCGCAAGTATTGGAGTTGCAACATTTTTGGAACACTCTGATAATATCGAAGAGCTTTTGGAATTAACTGATCAGGCAATGTATCAGTCAAAACGCAATGGCCGAAATCAAGTCACACTTGCAAAACCAATCTGTGAAACTTCCTGGCAAGAAATTGCCGTTAATACTTTTGTCGATATTCTTTCCAAATTGCCAATACCAAAAGATGTTGCTGATAAACTCGAAGAAAAACTGCAATACAGTGAAAATAAAACTGAAATTTCTAAAGAAACACTGTTTAATGTTGCAGATATATTAACTTCAACTTATAATCCAATGCATAGCCAGGGGGTTATGAAATCAAAAGTTTTAATGGCAACAAGCCTTGCAAAAAGATTTGATTTGCCTAAAAAAGATATTGATAATCTGCGTATTGCAATGCTTTTATATGATATAGGGAATTTAATGCTCCCTTATGAATTACTGCAAAAAACAACTCCTTTGACAGAAGAAGAAAAGCAACATATAAAAGAACACCCGATGATAGCAGCTCAAGAGATTTTAAAACCAATATCATATATACAAGACGTAATTCCAATCATAGAACACCATCACGAAAATTGGGATGGTACAGGATACCCTCAAAAACTATCACACGAGGATATTCCTTTAACATCACAAATAATATTAATCGTTGATGCATACTTTGCACTAATAGAACATCGTCCATATAGAGCAAAACTAACACCGCAGGAAGCTCTTGAAGTTATCAAACAAGATTCAGGCAAAAAATGGAATAACGCTTTAGTGCAAGAATTTGTAACACTTACTGAACTTGATTTAGCATAAATGAAAGAAAAAGAATTTATAGAAATTATAAAAAATACAATTAAAGGGGATATAATAGGAGATGATTGTGCTTATTTAAAGGATTTGGGAATAGTCTTAAGCCAGGATAACCTAGTTGAAGATATACATTTTTCAATGAAATTTACAAATCCATATAAGCTTGGTTATAAATCTGCTATGGTAAATATTTCAGATATAGCCGCAAGTGGAGCTGAGCCAAAATATATTACAGTTGGTCTATCTTTACCCCAAAATACAGACAAAAGCTTCATTAAAGAATTTTATAAAGGACTGACAGACGCTTGTGAAAACATAAAAATTGTTGGAGGAGATATAACAGGCAGCGATAAAATTTTTATTTCAATTGCGATAATAGGATCTGCTAAAAACAGAAAAATTTCTTCTAGAAAAAATGCTAAACCCGGCTACAAAATAATTGTATCGGGCAAACATGGGGCAAGCAGTGCAGGATTAAAGGATTTATTTTGCGGTATAGAATCTAAATTCAGCAAAATTCATCTTATGCCAAAAGCACAAATTGAATTCTCAAAAAATATTTCCCAAAATATTCAAACAGAATATGCAATGATGGATACATCCGATGGACTTATGGATGCATTATTACAAATTGCAGAAGCAAGCAATGTCTTATTGGATGTTGATTTTAAAAAAATTCCATATGACAAAGAAATAGAAAAATATGAGAATTATCAAGACCTAATTTTATACGGCGGTGAAGATTATCAGCTTATTGCTTGTGTTCCAAAAGACTTTAATGTTCAAAATTCATTTGAAATAGGTCAGGTAAATGCTGGAAATGGTGTTGAAATAAATGGTAAATTAGTAAAAAATTTTGAAAATAAATTATTTGATCATTTTAAAAAATAAAAGGAGGCAAATTTTGCCTCCAAACACCTACCTTACTAACCATTTTTTACCAAATATGAGGAATCTATATAAATTTACTTATTTTCTAATTCTTTAGCAATAATTTTTGCAACTATATTATTGATGCTATCTTGAATTTTGTCATCATTATGCCATCCAATCCAATTACCTTTAAGTGCTAATCTAGCTTCTGCGATTTCTTTATCAAGGTTCAAACCTAATGCTCTTGCACGAGTTTCTAAAGCATTAACAATATAATTACCGATTTTTTCTTTTTCTTTGCCTTCACAATCATCCATTAATGTTTCTATCAAACCATCTTTGTCAGCTTTATATGGTTTATAATTTCCATAAGTTTCATCCCATTTTGTGAAAACTTCTATAACATTATTTGCGTCAATCATTTTCATGGCTGCTTCCAATTTTGAATCATCAGTACCAAGCCCTTTAACTGCATCATTAATATTTACACAAATATCAATAACTTCAGCATCATTCGGCACAGATAATGTGGTAATCTCCTCATTATCACCTGGAGTATCACCCTCAACCGGAGTATCACCCTCAACCGGAGTGCCATCCTCAACCTCAGGTTTTGTTTCTACTTTAACGAGATCTGCTGATATTTTTTTAGCTAATTCTTTTGCTTTTTCTGTTAATTTGTTTAATTCTTTACTGATACTATCAACCTCTGTTTGAATTTGCTGAGTACTAGCACCTTGATTTCTTAAGTGTGCTAAAGATTCAACACGTCTTTCTAATGTTTCAATTTCTTTTAATATAGCTTTTAATTCTACTTTTTGTTTATCGTTCAACTTATCAGACTCAAGTGCTTTACTTATCTGAGATTTTAAAGTAGAAATATTACTAGTCACATTTTGAATTGCAACATTAAGCCCTATATTCATTCCTATATCATATCCTTGAGCAGATGCTGCCTGTTGCAACATTGCTTGTTGCATACCTTGGAAAGGATTAATAGAACCGTAAAATCTATTCATCATCTGTGCTATGTTATAAAAAGGATTAAACATATTTTGTATATCAAATGCTTGATTTGGGCTCAAAAATGATGGCATAAGATTATATTGATATTGACCTCCGTAATTTGTAGAATAATTATACGGATATGCCATACTCCAATTAAAGAAATTTATTGGTCCTCCTGAAATTGTTCCCCAAGTCATAATCCTTATCCTCTTGATTTGTCCCCTTACTTATATAAAAACTTTTCCTTTATGGAAATTGCATGAAAAACTCCATTTTTAGAATATTATTTTTAATAAAACCAGCGATATATAAGGGTTTTCGCACAATAAATTTATCTTAACATTTTGTAATAATCGTAAAATTCAAAACAAATTTTACATTTTAGACATTATTTGATATAATGAAACGAGAAGGGAAAAGAAAAATTATAATACGTTTAACACATGCACATATAATCGGAACAATAATAGCCTATATATTAGGTGTATTTTTAGTACCGTTGGTGATAAATTTTTCAAAAAAAGAAGGACTGGTTGACATTCCTAATGAGCGAAAAATTCATACAAAGCCTATTTCAAGAATAGGTGGAGTTGCGATATGGGCGAGTACAATGCTGACTTTTTTATGTTTAGTATTTTTAAGTTACTATCCATACGGGAGTTTATTATCAGGAATACTTTTAGGCAGTTCTTTAATGTTTTTATTGGGCTTAATAGACGATGTATATGGCTTGGGAGCAAAATTTAAACTTTTTATACAGATAGCGATTGCAACCCTTGTATATTTATTAGGTGTACAAATAAATGAAATTCCATTATTTGGAGGTATAGATTTAGGAATATTTTCATATCCAATAACGTTATTATGGATAGTGGGAATAAGTAACGCAGTAAATTTTATAGATGGAGTAGACGGATTAGCAGGATCCGTAGTAACAGTAAACGCAATAACCTTGGCAATAATTGCGGTAGCCATGACACCATCAAGTCCGATAAGTGCGTTAATAGGATTTATATTGGCCGGTTCAATGTTAGCGTTTTTAACATATAATTTTAATCCAGCGAAGATATTTATGGGTGACAGCGGAGCGTTATTTTCAGGATTTTTGCTTGCAACAATTTCAATAACAGGAGTAATGAAAGCTGCGACATTAGCCATTATTTTACCATTTGTGGTTTTAGCAGTACCAATAATGGATATAACATACTCATCTTTAAGAAGAATTTCTAAAGGCAAATCTCCATTTGTTGCAGATGCGGAGCACATCCACCATAAACTTTTGCATGCAGGTTTTTCTCAGAAAAAGACCGTTGTGATTTTAACATCTGTAGCCATAATTGCAGGGGCATTAGCATCGCTTTTAATGGGTACGAACACAATTAAACATTACTTTATATACATATTTGTAGTTGTGTTAATAATGTTTGGACTAAATTTTATAAAAGTCTTGACAAAAAAATAATTTTCGTTTATAATCCCAACAAAGATTTAATTACTCAGTTTTAAATAGCTGTTATTTAAAATATTTAAGTGTAAATCTTGCCATATAGTGAAACTGGAACTTATAAAAAAAGTTCTAAAAGTGTATATGAGGATTTATAACATGCCGGTACAAAGAGTAGAACAAAACAAATCAGGCTTAGGAAACGGATTAGCTTGTGCTATAGCAGGCGGAGCAATAGGCTATGCGGCAAAATATGCATTACCTTTAACAAGTCAAGAAATGGATTCAGATTACAAACAGGTAATCAAATCAATCAAAAAAAGTACAATAAAAAGAAAAGTTGATTTTCTTCATGAAATTAAGGATTTGCCTGTAAGAACACTTGCACAAGATGCATATATAAAATCATCAAAAGATTTTGTAAAACGCAGTATATGTACATATAACTTAGCACTTAAAAAAATCAGACCTACAGCACCTTTTATAGTAGCAGGAGCAGTAGCCGGACTTGTAACGTCATTTGTACGCAGTGTCTTTAAAACAGATATCAATTAAACATTTTTTGTCGTTGAGATTTAATTTTTACAATTTTATCTGCGTAATTAATATGAGTAAGATTTCCTATTGCTTGGTACAATTTAAGAATAGCATTTTGGATATTATCTGAATTCATATATACCATATCACATGCCATTTGTTCATTAGACATAGCGAGCCTTGTCATATCACGAAAACCGCTTGATGCAATATCCAGTGCAAATTGATTTTCGCTTGCAGCTAAAAATAAAGCCTGAGATATAACCATTGGCATATGAGAAATCAACGCCACAGCTTCATCATGCTCTTTTGGAGTAGAAATAATCGGTATAGCACCCATATCCTTAATAATATTTTCTAAAGTTATTCTAGAGTCCTTAGGAACAATAAAACAGGGTGTTAAAACCCATTTTGCACCTTTAAAAAGTCCGTCAAACGAATTTTCAAATCCTTTATGTTCTGTACCGGCCATTGGATGAGAAGGAATAAATATATATGGCCTGTCTTTTTGGCATACAAAAGTCTTAAGGCTACATACATCGGTTACAATTTTATCAGAAGAAAGCACGTGTTCAAGTGTATCTAAAACTTCTAAAACCTTATTCATATGTACACAAACAAAAACCAGCTCACAGTCTTTTAAAATACCATAATCCGCAGAAATATTTGGCAAAAATCCTTGCATAGAATTTGAAACCGCACAAACATCATAACCAAGTGCAGTAAGTGATTTGAAAATCGACCCGCCTATTAGACCTAAACCTACAACTCCTATTTTTTTCATAAAATGATTGTAGCATACTTTTTGTATATTTCAAAGTTTTATTAAAAGTCTTAAGAAGGAAAAGAGCCCTTTATCAAGGGCTCATTTAGTTGCGAATTTATGCATCATAACGTTTAAAACCTTTTTCTATATTCTTTGAGATTAACGATTTTACTGTATCATATTCCGTTGTTAATGAAGACATCTCTGTATCCAAATTCTTCATCTTTAAATCCAATGTTTCTTCTTTATTTTCTATCTTTTGTTTTTCTGTGTTATATTTTGCCTCTGCTTTTGCTACAGCTTCTTCATCTGATATCTCTCTTATGTAATTATTTGTTGAATAATTACTTGCATAGAAATAACCGTCATCTGACATTGTCCTTAATAACAACTTGCCTGTTTTCAGCATTCCCTGCATATATTCATTGTTATCTATATTTACATTCTCTCTCCAGCCGTTTAAACAAATTTGATTGAATATTGCGTCGAAAAATCCTGAATTTAATGCCTGGTCTGAGTTTACTCCTTCATCTACCATTACATCAAATTTGAATTTCGTATTGCTTGCATCCATTAGGACACTGTCTTTTACTCTACGGTTGCCTTCGGTCGCACTTACACTGTATATACTGTTATCAAAACCCTCCATTGCCTGGGCAAAGTATGTCAAATATGCCTTTGCTATATTGGTTATACTTATTGAT
>CALUSG010000030.1 GCA_944323365.1 Candidatus Gastranaerophilales bacterium | reverse complement strand
CATACAAGAATTTTTTCTTAGCTTCTTCTGGATTGAACTCTGAATGGTTTTTGCTGAATTCTATAAACAATTCTTCACCTCGTTCAAAATTATTCATTAGACGAGCAAATTGATGCCATTCCGGCTCAGACAAACAGTATGAATAATCAACACATCTGCGAACAAATGGGCAATTTTCATACATTTTGCCAAAATCTCCCTCAATAACCACAGGCTTGTATTCACTATGGCTATTTGAAGGAGTCTTCTTTTTGGCTGTACTGGTTTCTATAAAATCAAGCCATTGTTGCGGCAGTGCTGAAAAAATCAGTTGACCGTTTTCAGTAACACCCTCAACAGCTTGATAGTATCTACCATTTATGCAAGAGCCATGAAAAAGAATATAACCTGAATACTTCACATCTACAGCAGGTGTAATTTTACCAGTAGGTTTGTGTTTCAAACCTTTTGCTAAAAACACCTTATGTAAACCTCCTCGCGGAGTCCGTTGAGTATAGGTTGAAGGCAGATTACCTAATTCTTTTTCAAGATTTTCAACAACCTTTATGCCTTCGTAACCTTTTTCAGCGTCTTCATCCATATCTATGGCTATAAAATCAGGTTCCATAACAAAACCTAAATTGTAGCCCGAAGCTAGTGTTCCCGCGACATCAAAACCCGTTTGACCATCCTTAAAACCGTGTTTTTCAGCAGGTCTCTTGCCATTAGGAATAACCTTAATGAAAGCGAGTTTTTCTATCGGGAGAACAATTTTATCTAATAGTTTAGACATAGTCTTTTCTCCTTCTATTTAATTGTCAACGTACAATTTGAAACTTCCCCATGCCTCGCGGAGGGTCGGATAGACGACTCTCTGCGAGATAAGTTTCAATTTGTTACGTAAATTGACCAAAGGGGCTTGAAAGACTCTTGTATTTTTTATATAATATAAATGGAAATTTATTTTTGGAGTCTTGGTCAATTTACTGAGACTCTTTTATTTCGGTTTCATAACTTTATCCTTTCTGACCGCTTGGGTCTGTTACGATAAAATCCTTATTTTTATTATTATATTTGGATTTTATCAAGAGTAATACTTTGTAAAGGACTGTTAATACAGCGTTTCAGCCGTTTTACATTCCTTACATTCTTCATTACAACACATAACAGAACCGGCTGTCAAAGCGAGCACCCAAGTTTCAAAAAAGTTGAAAAACGCCTCAAAAACCTGAAAAATCAATACAATAAGCCACCTAGAAAATAATTTAAATTTCGTACTAAATACAGTAACAATACAATTAAAAAAAATCTTTACATAGGGTTCATACAGAGTATTGCAGATAATTGACAAAATTGTACAGATTATACTTGGTGGGAGTTGTTTTAGCATAAGAAAAATTTTCATCTTTAATACGCAGACGAGCACGTTGAGTATAATTTCTACAAAATTTTTGGGTGCTAAATATAAAATCTGTCTTATAGTGCCTGTGTAAAGCCAGTTGTTTTTGTCCTTTTGGTGAACAGATTAATGAAGTAAAAGCTTTTTTTAACACAAAAGAAGAATAGTATTTATCATACATGCTTACAAAATTCAGCAAATACGGAAATATCTTTATCAAATTGAGATTAGCAGACATAATATTTGAAGTGAACGTTTTATCATTTTTCAAACTATCTATAGCAGTAAAATTTCTTCTATCGGAATCCTTGCCTACAATGAATGGATTATATTTATTAACATCAATACGATTAATGCATGCTTCAACGACAGCTTTGGTAATCTTAGTTTTTATTCTAGACATGGATGTTGTAATAAAACGTTGATATGCTTCTTTCTTATCAATTTTAGAGTTTCTTTGTCGATAATCAACATTCTCAATTAACTGTTCTTCTGTAAAGCCATACTCACAATGGGAATTCGTATTCAAATTAATTATTGCTTTTAACAAATCATATTCGTTTTTTGCAATTACTACTTCAAAACCCCAAAATATAATGCGATTTTTAGGCAACATTATAAGCGGATAGTTTGAAACAAGCTGCCAATAACCGTCATAATATTCTTCTTTGTCTTCAAAATCTTCTATATTAGGAAATTCGTTTATGATAATACAACTTAGTTTATCCATATACTTATACTACTACAAATAGAATATCCGATAAATTAATAGTTTTATATTAAAAGAACATAAAAATTTAACTACGATTAAGCAGATAACCTCTAGTTAAATTTTCATACAAAATAGAGGAAATTGGTATTAACCAAGCCCTCTATTTTATAAATGAATTTATATACTTTTAAAAACCTTTTATTATATTTATAGCATTATCTTTAATGGACTGTACTTCGTACCCCGCATTATTTATAGTATTTATTGTGTTAATAAGCTTGTTCGGTGTTATTGCGTTCTTTTTCTTGTTTTCTTCTGCTAGATTTGTTTTATATAAATTGCAAACATAGTTATAAGCAGCTTGAGCATCAGAATCAGGAACAACATAAGTCATTTCTTGATTTACATCTTCTGATTTAATCACTTTATCGTTATTATCATACACGATTATTTTTTGAACTCCTGTTATGTTTTTTGAACAATCCGATTTCATCAGCATTTTTTGATAACCGTTTGGCTTGTTAACTTTTATCCAGTATAAATATTGAGCATCTTGATTAGTTATAGAAGAT
>CALUSG010000029.1 GCA_944323365.1 Candidatus Gastranaerophilales bacterium | reverse complement strand
ATCTTTACCTAAGGTATTCGGCTTACTATATCCATTTATATCAACATAGAAAACAATATTACGATATTCCGTTGAAACACAACTGCCATCAGGATTGGTACCACCTACACACCCTGATGTGCCTATTCCTGTTAATACCAATACATTGTTTGATAGTAATAAATAATAGCCTCGTGTATATGCATTAGACATTACTCCCGATGGAGCATAAAAACCATCATAATTTATCTGTGACGCATTAGCATTACCGTAAGTCTTTGACACTTTCATGTAAGGAACTAAATACTTAGTTACAAACTTTTCAATAGCCTCTTCTCTGTTAAAATTTGGATCTCCTACCGTTGTTCCGTATATTCCGGCTACATCCCATGTTGTCGGATCACCGTCTTTTACCTGTGCCATTGTCAATGCCTGCGACAAGATTGAATACGTCTGCTTCAACTTTGTTACGGTCTGACGCTTATTATAATTACTTATCAGTGTCGGAATAGTTAATGCTGCTACTACTCCTATTATCCCTAACGTTATTAGTACTTCTGCTAACGTAAATGCTCTTTTTCTCTTATTATAATCCCTCATACTGGAATTATAGTTTATCTTATATTTGCAGTCAACTCCCCTTAATTTCAAACCTATTGCAGTACTTAAACTATGTACAGTCCCAAAAACCCTGCTAATTAAGCCTTGAAGAGTCGCCCCCCCCCGACGTTGCTTGCCATTAAAACGCCTGCTATATCTGCTTTTCCAACCATTTATCTCTCCTTTTATTTTTATTATATCAAAATTTAAAAATTTTGTAAATAAAAAAGGCGGATTAACCGCCTTTTAAATCTTATTATGAGCCTCCGCCGCCGCCATAGGAGAAGTCATTTTTAACATTCTGTTGTAAAAGTTTTGTC
This sequence comes from Candidatus Gastranaerophilales bacterium, assembly GCA_944323365.1. Lineage (GTDB taxonomy): Bacteria > Cyanobacteriota > Vampirovibrionia > Gastranaerophilales > Gastranaerophilaceae > SIG32. The sequence continues at coordinate 5,667 of CALUSG010000029.1, read as the reverse complement.
CAGCTGTTTTCAAATGACGTAATCTCATTCAACCTGGTTTCTAAGTTATTTTTTTGAAGTTCCAACTCAGATTCCCAAGCTTCCAGGGAGGATAACTCAAATTGATGATCCTCTTCATATGAGTCATAAATTATCTGATACTTTTCAGAATCAACTAAAAAACCATAATCCGGATCGTAATACAAATTTTGCAATTTTTCATTATATTGCCGTTGAATATCAGCATTTTTTCTTGAAGCTGAAACCATGTTCATCATTACGTCAGATAATTGTGCGTTGATTGACGTTTTTTGTTTTGTGTACATTAACAATGTTTCATGAATACTTGAAATAGCCATCGCTCTGTCCTCTTATTTTATCTCTCTTACTTATATAAAAACTTCTCAAACACTCTAATTTCAACAAGTATTTATTTTGTTACATTTGTTAATATTTTAAAATCAACCTTTAAAATGATAATTTTTAAAGATTTATGATATAATAAAAATATATTAGGAGAAATAATATGGATCAGGAAACTTATTTTAAAATTATGGGATACGTACCTACCGTTATTGAAGCCTCATCACGTGGTGAACGTTCTTTTGATATTTTTTCAAGATTATTAAGAGAAAGAATAATATTTTTAGGTACTGAAATTGATGATGAAGTAGCAAATTCAATAGTAGCACAGTTATTGCTTTTAGACAGCGAAAACCCTGAAAAAGATATTATGTTATACATAAATAGCCCAGGAGGCGTAATAACAGCCGGTATGGCTATTTATGATACAATGCAGCTTATAAAAGCCGATGTTTCAACAATATGTCTTGGTGATGCCGCTTCAATGGGAGCTTTTTTACTTTGTTCCGGAGCTAAAGGCAAAAGAATGGCTCTGCCAAATTCAAGAGTTATGATACACCAACCTTTAGGCGGTGCTAAAGGACAAGCTACCGATATTGAAATTGAAGCCAAAGAAATTCTTAGAATGAAAGATATGTTAATCAAAATCATGGCTGAAAATTCAGGTCAACCATATGAAAAAGTTAAAGAAGATTGTGAACGTGATCACTTCTTAACAGCTCAAGAAGCTTTAGAATATGGTTTAATTGATAAAGTTATCACTAAAGAAAACAAATAGTTTGTAACATAACTTAACAAAACTCCTAAAAACATGCAATTACTTGAAATTGCATGTTTTTATATATTTGTAAAGGTTAAAAAAGGTTAGTTAAAGGTAGGAGAAACGAAGATGTCTCTGTTAATGTTTACATCTCGGAAACATTTTCTGATTAGTCAGAAATTTGACTTAGAAAAGCAGTTGCTTAATAAAACTAGAATGTTAAGCGATATGCAGCAATACGCAGCAAATATATCTGACGGATCAGTATCAATATTTGATATGACGAATGTTCCAAGTTCAATGTTCGGAAGAACAATGATGTATATGAACTATTCACATAATATGGCTCTTCAAAATGCTCAAATGAACTTTACAGCTATGCAGCCGATATTAGCCCAACAAACGGCAAATATGGATGCTCAATCTCAAGCAATGTATATGCAATGGGTACAACAAAATTTATATAAACAAGAACGAGAACGAATTGCAAAAATAGAAGCTAATATGTTAAATGCTCAAGAAAAAGAGCTTACTTTAGAAAAAGAAAAAATAGAAGCACAATTAAAAATGGTAGAAGCTGAACTTGAAAGTGTAAAAGAAGCTGAGAAAAAAGGAATTGAGCAATTTGCACCTAAATATGTAGGTTAAAAATTACCAATAACTAGCCAAAGGGCTCGCTAATGCGAGTCCTTTTTTAAATATAAATTACCTCATCGACTTTTACGTCAAAATTATCCCTGGGTAATTTATCGACCAATAATTGTTTCGGAATTACGATAAGTTTATATGCATTTTTACATAAAGGAAGAAACTTATCATAAAATCCTCCTCCATAGCCAAGTCTATAGCACTCTTTATCAGCCATAAGAGCCGGTGTTATAACTAAATCTAATATATTTGGATCAACAGAATCCGAACACGGCTCCATAATTTTAAACTTGGAGATTTCCAATTTTTGAGTAAGTGGACATGCTAAAATTTTTTCTCCAAATATTTTTGGCAAGAAAAAATTCTTATCATCATTAAATAACCCCCTTAAATCAATTTCGTCCTTTATTGGATAATAAACCATGATATTTTTTGATTTCAAATAAACATGATGACTTTTAATCTTTTCTACAAAATAAGCACTTAAAGACTGGATATCCAATGTTTGTCTAATATTTTTTGCATATATACGATAGTCGGTTTTATACATCATATTTTTAATATATAATAAATAAACAAATATGTCTTAAGAAAGAGAGAAAATAATGGATAACTGCAAATTAATAAATCCTAACTGGGCACAACACGGATATATACAGGTTTATACGGGAGATGGCAAAGGAAAAACAACTGCTTCACTGGGTTTAGCGATGAGAGCACTTGGAAGGTGTTGGAAAGTCCTTATAATCATGTTTACCAAAGGCGGAGATGACTATGGCGAACTTAATTCTTTTATGAATTTATCTCCTACAATTAAAAACAATTTAAAAATTGTTCAAGCAGGGCTTGATAGAATTGTATATAAAAATAATGAAACCGAAGAGGATGTAAAAGAGATTAAAAAAGGCTGGGATTTGGCAAAAAAAGCAATAAAAGACGACGAATACCAGCTTATAATTCTTGATGAAGCAAACATTGCCATAGATATGGGCATTCTTGATGTAAATGAAGTAGTTGATGTATTAAAAAACAAACCCGAAGAAATAGAAATTGTTTTAACAGGCCGAAATGCTCATCCAAAAATAATTGAAATTGCTCATTTAGTATCTGAAATTAAGCCAATCAAACATTATTGGAACACCGGCATTGCTGCGAGAAAAGGTATTGAATACTAAGCACTCTTACGCATCAAATCTGAAATCTTTATATCTTTTGAAGATTTCAAAACCAATTTACGGGGTTTTTCAACAGGTAGGTCTTTTTTAAATTGACACAAACCTATACACTGAGTATTATTATCTTTCAAACTAAATATATCTTTAAAAAAAGCTAGTATCTCTTGCATGGAAAATCTCCTTAATTTATATAATATATTAAAACTTTAATATATGCAAATTTCATTAAACTTTATGTTATATTAGTTATGTATGACTAGCCAAAATAAAAATCTGAATAACACTTATTATAAAACTTTAGATGAAAATTTTAATAGTGCTTTAAAGCTGCTTGAAAATAACTTATCTCACAAAGAACTTTTAAATCTATTGTCCTCAGGGAATATAGCTCAAAAACAAATAGCAGCCTTGAAACTTACCAAAATAGAAAACTTTGAAGAAGCCAACATACTGGTTGACAATTTAATAGGACAAGATGGAAAAATTCGTGAAGTAGTGGCATTAAAGATACTAGAGTTAATTAAACAATATGAATGTTTTTTCCTTGATAACCACATATATGATGTGTTATTAAAAGCTTTGATAGATGTAAATTCTAATGTATGCAGGAACGTAATTTCTATAATAAAAATTCTAAAAAAACATGATGAATTTACAGCCTACTTTACCCCAAAACTTATTGATATGACAAAAGAATTTATAAATGAAGTCAAAAAATTTAATTTTCAAGACGGAAAATACAAAATTAACAAAGAAATTTTTAAACTATATTGGTGTCTTGAAGTACTGTATGATTTTACAGATAATATAGAATTAAAAACTCTAAAAGACATATTAAAACAATCAAAAAGTATTAATGAATATACAATAAGAGAAAAAACAGCACGAATACTTACAAAGAATTTTGCAGATGCTGAACTCATAAGTATTCGTGAATATTTGAAGAAAGATAGCAACTATTACGTCAGGCGATATTAAGAATTGTTAACTATTTATCAAAATCAAATAATTCAAAAGCAATTTTTGCAGGTAAAAATTTTTTATATAAATACAGGGAAACAGGAGTTTAAATTATGGCAAGAATATTAATTTCAATGCCTGAAAAATTTCTGAACGAAATAGATACAGTAGCAACAAATGAAAATCGTACACGTTCAGAACTAATCAGGGAAGCACTAAGGACATACATGTACAGGTCACAAATAAGGAACAACACAAAAGCAGCAACAAACGCAGAATTATTAGACGCACTATTAGGATAGGTCGAAAAAATATTTGGATTAGGGGAAAAAATGAAGAAAAGCGGGTACTTAACAGCAACTATAGAAGAATTTTTGGCATTGCCCAAAGAAGATACCGTAATTGCAATACCGGCGAGAGCGATATCCGAAATTGAAATAGCCAAAAAATCAAAAAGCAAAGAGCTGGTAACTAGGGCGTTAAAAAAATATATTATTAATGCTCGTCAAGCACAAACAAATGCAAAAATAGTTGAAGCATTACTCGCATAACAAAAAGGACTTGAAAGAATCAAGTCCTTTTTAATATTTGTGAATGTATTGACTATTCAATAATTTTGTCAACAACACCAGCACCAACAGTACGTCCGCCTTCACGGATAGCGAATCTCATACCTTCTTCGATAGCAACAGGTGCAATCAATTCAACAGTCATAACAACGTTATCACCAGGCATAACCATTTGTCCGTCAAATTGGATAGAACCTGTAACGTCAGTAGTTCTGATATAGAATTGAGGTCTGTAACCAGGGAAGAAAGGAGTATGACGTCCGCCTTCTTCTTTAGTCAAAACGTAAACGTTAGCTGTAAATTTAGTGTGCGGGTGAATTGAACCAGGTTTAGCAAGTACTTGACCGCGTTGGATTTCAGTTTTATCGATACCACGTAATAAAGCACCGATATTATCACCAGCTTGACCTTGATCAAGTTGTTTTCTGAACATTTCAACACCGGTAACAGTAGTTTTCTTAGTTTCGCCAAGACCAACTAATTCAACTTCATCACCAACTTTAACGATACCACGTTCAACACGGCCTGTAGCAACAGTACCACGGCCTGTGATAGAGAATACGTCTTCAACAGGCATTAAGAACGGTTTATCTAAATCACGTTCAGGTGTTGGGAAGTAAGAATCAACAGCATCCATCAATTCCCAAATTTTGTCAACCCATTTATCTTCACCACGTTGAACATTTGGATTAGCTTGAACAGCTTCTAAAGCTTTTAAAGCAGAACCGTGGATGAAAGGAATGTTATCGCCGTCGAATTCATAAGAAGAAAGTAATTCTCTAACTTCCATTTCGACTAATTCTAACAATTCAGGGTCATCAACCATATCGCATTTATTTAAGAATACAACTAATTTAGGAACACCAACTTGACGAGCTAACAAGATGTGTTCACGAGTTTGAGGCATGGCACCGTCTGTTGCAGCAACAACAAGGATAGCACCATCCATCTGAGCAGCACCGGTAATCATGTTTTTAACATAATCAGCGTGGCCCGGGCAGTCAACGTGTGCATAGTGTCTTGCATCAGTTTCATATTCTACGTGAGCTGTAGAAATGGTAATACCTCTTGCTTTTTCTTCAGGAGCAGCGTCGATTTCATCGAATTTTTTAGCCTGAGCTTTTCCAGCTGCTGCCATAACACCAGTAATCGCAGCGGTTAACGTTGTTTTACCGTGGTCTACGTGACCGATGGTACCAATATTAACGTGCGG
>CALUSG010000028.1 GCA_944323365.1 Candidatus Gastranaerophilales bacterium | reverse complement strand
ATCTTCTTCTGTACAAGCGTGTGCTCCTGTAGCACCACTCATATAAATAAACGTTGTTCCATCTGCCAAGTTAAATACTTTTGAATTAGTTGCAGTTGGAGCAGTCATAGATATTGTTACTTTAGCTTTACCACCCTCACATTGACCTACAGTAGCACCCGCAATGGTAGGTGGTGTATTCTTGTCATCTCCTGTACAATTTGCACTATATGTTAATTTTGGTGTTGTTGCAGCCTGACCCGTTCCTTCTTTAAACCCATTTGTATTTGCTGCAAAATAAGTTGATGTTGCCTCAGTTGCGGATTGCAACCGTTCTTGTAAAAGAGCTCCTAATGAATTGGCGGTAGGTGCATCACCAGTATCAGCAACATCTGCTACTAATGTTGAAAAATCCGTATCTTCCATTGCAACATTCATCAATACAGCTTGATTTAATGTTGAAAGAGCTTTTTTGTAAGCTGATTTAAATTGTGCTCCGTTTGTGTTTGAAATAAGTGTCGGGATTGTCATAGCAGCTACAACGCCTATAATACCCAACGTAATCAACACTTCTGCTAAAGTAAAAGCAAATCTTCTTGTCATAGTTTTTTTCCTTTCTTTTTACAACTATCCATTAGACAAATTGCGTCCTCACAGTTTGCAAAACCCCATTGCAGCAAAAGATTATTGAAAGGTGAAATCAATAATCCGTTTTGACAAAAAAGATTCGTGATATATTGTTTGTTCATAGCAATATTCAGCCACAATGAGGTTGTGGAAACTGTACGAACTATATTTATGAAAAAGATATACCTAAAGTAAGTTACCCCCCCCCCTGTGTATCATGTCAGAGGCGGCAAACATAGTATTATTTAAAATCTTTTTCATATCAATTTTAATCATAATAGTATTTTAAACATGCTTTTGAAATTTGTCAAGTAGTATTAACTAAAAAACAATGACAAAAATTCTAATTTATAATATAATTGACAAATGGAGAAAAAATATGCTTGAAAACTTATCGAACCCTATGGTTATATCAGGAGCAATACTTTTAATTGCGTATATATTTATAGCAACAGAAAAAATTCAAAAATCTATAGTAGCACTTGTAGGAGCAGCGATAACCCTATTATTAGGCTTGCTTCCGTTTCACAGCCACTATGACGAAAATTTAGGTGTTTATGTAAAATCTGTATTTGAATATATATCATTTGATGTAATATTTTTACTTGTCGGAATGATGATATTAGTAAATATTGCAAGCAAAAGCGGAGTATTTAAATGGATGGCATTACAACTTTTAAAAACAACAAAAGGTCATCCGAAATGGGTTTTATTTATGCTTGCGGCATTTACCGCCTTTGCCTCAGCATTTTTGGACAATGTTACAACTGTTGTTCTTATGATGCCTGTAACATTTGTAATTGCCAAAGAACTTGATATTGATCCGATACCGTTTTTAATAACCGAAGTTCTTGCCTCAAATATAGGCGGAACTGCAACTTTAATAGGCGACCCGCCTAATATAATTATTGGGGCAAAAGCCGGTTTAAGCTTTATGGATTTTGTATATGAATTAACCGAAATTGTCACTGTTATATTCCTCATTTCTACTTCTATATTAATATTTATGTTTAGAAAAAGCCTTAAAAGTACACCTGAAAAAATGGCTCATATAGCAAATCTTGATAATTCTAAAACGATTACTGATAAACCTTTAATGATACGCTCAATGCTTGTTTTATTCTTAGTAATATTAGGATTTGTAACACACGACATGACCGGTATCCCTGCTTATGTATTTGCAGTTGCAGGGGCTGCTGTTTTATTAATTTTTGAAAAACCAAAAGAAATATATGAAGAAGTTGAATGGATGACAATATTTTTCTTTGTCGGGTTATTCATTATTATTGGTGGATTTGAAGCAAACGGCGGCATAAGCTTTTTAGCAGATAAATTGATTGAGCTTACCCAAGGAAGTCTAAATGCTGCTACAATGCTTGTCTTATGGGGTTCAGGTATCCTATCAGGAATTGTTGATAATATTCCTTACACAGCAACTATGGCACCATTAATCGCAGAAGTCCAACATACAATGCCATATGTCGGCGGAGAACATTTACATCACCCTTTATGGTGGGCTTTGTCTTTAGGAGCCTGTCTTGGAGGTAACCTTACTATCATTGGTGCTGCTGCTAACGTTATTGTTAGCGAAACCGCAGCTTCTAAAGGTCACCCAATTACCTTTATGCGATTTATGAAATATGGAGCTTTAATTACTTTTATCTCTTTAGTCTTAAGCTCTGCCTATCTGTATTTTAAATATTTAATTTAAATTACCTTTTATTAAATAATATCGACGGCCTGTTTTTAAAATATTATATTTTTGGCCGTTCATTACTCTGTCTAAATCTTTTTTTCTGATAACTATGACTTTATTTTTATCGTTTAACATTGCTGCGGACTCGTTTTCTTCTCTGTAATCAACTTTTTTACCGCTGTAATATATGATAGAATACTTACGATCTAAATTAACAGCTCCGATATCGTAGTTGTTGTCCTTTGCATATTCTGAAAATTCTATTAAATCGTTTTGACCAAACGTATAATCTATTTCAAAAAACTCTTCTGTTGCAAAAGCCGATACAAAAAGTATAAACCCGACCAATACCGTAAATAACGCATATGGCTTGTTTTTTCTTACAAAAGTTATTACTAAAACACCTACAATCAATAACAAAATTACACAAAACCATTTTACGGTCAAAATATCCTGATAAAGCTGGTCAGGTAAATATAAAGGCGTACACAAACCCGCTATAGATGCTACTAAAACAATTCCGCCTAATATATATGATGAAATATCAAGATGTTTCTTGAATCTATCATAATGGTGCCAAATATAACCTGTTATAAACGCTGCCGGAATATATATCGGCAGCAAATATGTGATAAGTTTTGTACTTGAAATTGAAAAAAACAACATTACCCACAAAAACGTTATCGAATTTAAATATAAAAACTTTTGTTCATCAGTTAAAGTTTCATAATTATATAACTTAATTGACTTAATTTTTGCGACAATTGCTGCGATAAATGAAAAAATCCACGGGAAAAATCCCCATAAAAAAGTTAATATATAAAAATAAAATGGCTGTTTTCTTCCGATATCTTCCGAATTAAGAAATCTGTGCAAATGATGCTTTATAATATATTCATTAAAAAATAACGGATCATGGATTTTAAACATCAAAGCATGCCAAGGTATTACAACAAGTAAAAATAATACAATACCCGGAATACAATATAAAGGCTTAAAAAGCTCCTTAAATTTTTTTGCCGCAATAGCTGTAAAAAACATTGTACCAAAAGGAATTACAAATCCCGGAATACCTTTTGCCATTACTGCCAGCCCGGAAAATATATAAAACAACCACCAAAAATATTTTTTGTTCTTTTCTTTACAAAAATAAGTTAACAATCCAAAGTACACTGAAAATGCTGTACACATAGCAAGAACTATATCGAGAATTGCAAATTTAGCCAAAATTACAAATTCTAAACTTGTTGCCAAAATTAAAGCTGATAAAACACCAAACTTTCTTGATACAATTCTTCTGCCGACAAAATATACAAGAAATGACGTTAAAGTTCCATATAATGCCACCGGAAATCTTGCTGTAAATTCATTTATTTTTCCAAATAAAGCAAAAAATAAGCATTCTCCCCAAAAGTACAGCGGAGGTTTTTCAAAAAAGTATTCTCCGTTTAAGTACAAAGTCATAAAATCCTTTGTATTAAACATATCTTTAGCCATAGAAACATATCTTGTTTCGTCAACATCCATTAATGCATATGTTCCTATACCATTAAAAAATATATAATAAAAAGCAATTAACAACCCTATTATTGTAAACAATTCCGGATGTGCGGTTACAAAAAGCCATAATTTGCTATTCTTTAAACTCTCCATTTTGCTAGTAAAATTTTTAATAATCACCATAATCCTTATTCCACTTTCTGATTATATATCAGCCTAAACTTAGTTGCAATATATTGATAAGTATTATAAAATAAATTTATGATACCTGAAAAATCACAAAAAGAGCTTGAAAAACTTTTAAACGGAAATAAAAATTTTGTAAACGGCACACCAACTGCAAAAAACATGTGCCTTGAAACATTAAAAAAATTCGCTTACCATCAAGAACCCTATGCCTGCGTTCTAACGTGTTCGGATTCAAGGGTCGTTCCCGAAATTATTTTTGACTGCGGAATAGGTGAGCTTTTTGTAATACGTGTTGCGGGGATGACAACAGGGCCAAATATTGTTGAAAGTATAGAATATGCGGTAAAAAAATTAAGGGTTCCGCTGGTAATTCTTCTCGGACACGATGACTGCGGGGTTATGAAATATGCAAAAGAGCATTATCCGGAGCCTATGAGCGATTTTTCATCAATATTAAAATGTGTTTATCCTGTATTGGACAAAAAAGAAGATATAAACTGTCACAACTTTTTTGCACAGGAACACACAAAATGGGTTGAAGACTATTTAATGAAACATTCTGTAATAATAAATAATGCAGTAAAAAACAATGATTTATATATAGCCAAATGTCATTTTAACCATGATAGCGGGTATGTTGAATTATTAGAGGAGTAAAATAATGAAAAACGCATTAATTATTCTTTTACTTTTAAGCTTTTGTACCTGTGCAAGCTGGGCAGTAATGACCGGATTTGACCTTTTAAACCGTAGAGGCTGTTGTTCAAGTCATGGCGGAGTCTGCGGGTGTTCAGGCGGGAGTGCAAAATGCTGTGACGGAACGCTAAGCCCCACCTGCCGCTGCGATTAGAAAATATTATAGTATTGAACAAATATCCTGATAAGTAGTTAATACTCTCAATATCCTTAAAATTTTGTTATCAATTATTCTATAAATTACTAAATAATTCTTTTTAACTATATAAAATTTTACATCCAAATATGTAAAATCTTCTTTTGTTTTTCCAAGATTTGTATGTTTACATAAAGTTTCAAATGTTTTATTAAATAATTTTACAAATTTTATTGCTGCATTTTTATTATCTTGAGCAATATAATCAGAAATTATTTCAATATCATTATATGCTTTACCTGTAATTTCAAGTTTCAAACTATTCATATTTTTTTATTAACTTTTCCATAGCGGAATGCCCGTCTAAAATTACAGTATCATTCCAGCCTTCTTCAATTTCTTTGTTTAATTGTGCAATTCTTTCCTGTGAAATTCTGTCTTTTGAGGCCATCATTCTTAAAGCCTCCCTGATAACCTCGCTTACAGAATTGTATAACCCGGATGCAACTTTGTCCTGCACAAATTTTTCTAATGTCGGAGTTAATGATATGTTCATATTATACCTCAATAATAACAAATTATATCTTAATTATAACAAAAATTGTTATAACTTTCAAGTATGTATAATTAAAGGCTCTATAAAGAGCCTTTAATTATTGCATATTTTCCATTCCATCTGCTCATAGAGCTTTTGAAGTTTATCATGTTTAGCTAGACGTTTTTCGGTCGCTGTAATTGCCTTGTTCATATCGTTTGTAATCTTTTTAAACATGTCAATTGTATATTGACCTGTATGAAGTTTTGCTATACGACGTTCTTTTTTCTTTTTGATTAACATAAAAACCATAGCAGCACCGGCTGTAACAGCCACAGCACCCAATATAATTCCTGTTATTTTATTCATAATTTATTCCTCCTCAAAGTTATAAATATCGACATTCATCATACGTTCATATTCCGCAACGGAAACCGTATCCGGAGCTTGAGCTTTTCTTTCCAAACCTCTTTCTAAAAGTTCGGGCTGCTTCTTAACAAGCTTTTTATCCGCACAAACTATATCACGGTTAAGTGTTGATTTAATAAGTTGAATTGTTTTTTCAGTCGGAGCACCTTTGCCGTTCATTGCTTTTTGTGCATCATAACTTGCCCAGGTATCGGGAAGCTTTTCAATTGTTGTATATCCCAAATTTTCATCAAGACGCTTTCCGACTTCATTTTCCAAAATATTTGTTACATACTCTTTTTGACTTTCAAAATGACATGGCAAAATAATCTCTGCACCTATAATTTCTTCAGGATCACGGTTTTCGTGCTTTTTAAATATCTCTGCCGCAGCTTGCAGATGAGCAATTTCCATAGCAAGCATTTCTTCCCAAATGAGTTTCAGACGCTTATCAATTTCATCAACATAGCAGTTGTAATAGTTACAAACTTCCGTAAATTCATGTATAAGCCATTTTTCAAGCGGAGTTTCTGTCGGGTCAATTAAAGATTCATACATTGTAACATGTTCTTCTTCAACGTCACAAATTTCTGCGTATGTCTTTTTTAAATCATCGTTACCATACATAAAACCGTGTTCGGCATAATAATTATGAGTTTGCTGTTCACCGGATACAAGTGTTAAAATATTAACCTTTGTCTGCGGAGCAGCTGTATTTTTATCGTAGTGTTTTCTAAGCCTTACTGCATTATCGTTATGATGATTTTGGGTAGGTCGGCCTATTACAACATCAGTCATCCCTTGCAAAATATCATCAGGATTGTTCCCTTCATACATATAAGCCCACTGGGCATACCTGTACAAGTGGTCAAAGTCCTCTAACAAGCCAAAATCATAAGTTTCTTTCACATATTCATCAGGTTCATTCTGTGCAAGCCATGCTGTCAAATCTACTGCAACCTGTTCATAACCCAAAGTAGTATCAAGAACCGTTTGATTTACAGGCGAAAGCCAGTTGACTGTAGTTTGCTGCATATCTTCAATACGACGAATTTTTGCAAGCAAAACTTTCAAATCATTATCTTCACATTTTCTTGCAAAACAATGTTTAAAGCCCCATGCTTCTGTTTCTATACCGTTCATCAATATCTGCCTTGTTCGGGTATAGCAGTCAACATCCATTCTTTTATATGGTCTTTTTACAATATCATGCCAGGATTTTAACTGTTTTTCTATTGAAATTCCTTTTTCTTTTAATGCATTAAATGTCATAGTTCTCCTTTCTTATAAGCCTAATGCGTGAGCAAAAAGCTCTCCTACTTTGTGGTTATAAAATTTTCCATCGTCTTTAGCAAATAAATTTTCCCAATGGCTCTCAGGAGTTCCATTTTCAGAATAAGAAGGATTTGTCATCATTATATGATGGGTATTTGTGTCATATCTTAATGGGAAAATATCGCCTGTCTGCATAAAACTCGGCAACTTATCACTCGCAAGATAAAACCCAAAAAGTGCCGAATTAATTCTGTTTAACCTTTGTTCATAAGACAAACCACCTTCGTTATTATCGTTTTCGACCTCAACGCCGGGTGCGTAATCTCTCATATATTTGCACTTTTCAGACAAATCTCTCACCGCAAAAAAATCATCCCCCGTAATATAGTCAGTCCCCGCAGTTAAGCCCATATTCCTATATCGTTCAAAATCATCGGAACTTTTTTCTCCGACAAAACTTATATCTGTTTTACAGGAACGCAAACGAATTTCGTTCAAAATAAACTGCATCTGCGAATATTCAGGCAATGCCCCTACACCTGTATAATTTTCCATATCATACCCGCCAATGTGTTTCGCAGAATCAATGAACATAGATTCAAACCCCAAATTCATTAGCTTTACACATTCATTAATGTAAATTTCAACATGTTCGGGATTTTGCCAATCGAATGTTACGTCTTGTCTATCCGGATAAGCTACCTTCATTTGATCAGCAGAAATAACCATTCTAAAACCTGATTTTATACCCCTAAAATGAACTAAATCGTTAAACGCTTTTAATTGTTCTTCCGGAGAAATTTTATCTGAAATACCATACGAAATGACATTATCACTATATCCGGCATTTAGTTTTATACCATAAATTGAATTTTCTTCAAATGGTCCTTTATTATAGCCGTCCCCGTAAATATTTGGAAAAATCTGCGAAATAATAACACAATTTGCCCAACTTTTAGCAGAAGGCGGAATTGCCGGAAGAATTTTTATCATACTTAAAATGCCGCAGCAATCTTTTTCGTTATGCATTTCAGATATTGCACGGTTATTTATCTCTATATAATTTGCAAGACGTCCCCATTTATCACCGTATTTCGGAGTTTCAATAATATCAGGGAACCTATCATAAAATATATTCCCTTCCGAAAGTGTAACAATTGATTCAACGGCTTTTTTTAAGGAACGTTTTAAAAGTTCGGCAGGCACAATATTTGCTAACCATTTTTTTGTAGTATTAACCGCATAATATGTATGTTTTTCTGTCCAAATATCTTTATTAAGCTTTGTGGTATGTCCTAAAGCTTTTAAAAGTTTATTAACACAATTCATAACAACCAAGATATAAATAAAATTAAAAATTATTTCATTACCCGAAATGTTAATTATTCCAATTTATTTTTTACGTGTTAGACTAAAATCATAAAGACAAAAGGAGAGAATTATGATTTCTGAAAAAATGGAAAAGGCTTTTAACGAACAAATTAACAAAGAATTATTCTCTGAATACCTGTATTTATCAATGCAGGCTTATTTTGAAAGACAAAACCTCACAGGTTTTACCAACTGGATGACAGTTCAGGTTCAAGAAGAACATGCTCACGCTATGGGTATGTATAACTATTTACATGAAAGAGGCGGAAAAGTTGAACTTTTAGCAATAGAAAAACCGCAAACCGACTGGTCATCACCTTTAGATGTATTCAAAAGCGTTCTTGAACACGAACAGTATGTAACATCATGCATTAACAAATTAATGGATGTTGCAGAAGAAGAAAAAGATCGTGCAGCATTATCATTTTTGGATTGGTACTTAAAAGAACAGGTTGAAGAAGAAAATAACGTCGGTGGAGTGCTTGCAAAACTGGAACTTATAGGTGAGGATAAGCACGCATTGTTATTGCTTGATAAAGAGCTTGCAACAAGAACTTTTGTTGCTCCAGTTATAGGTTAATCGGGGAATAATATTCCCCGATTTTTAAAATAAGGTAGATTATATGATTAAAACACTTTCAAAAATTTTTACATTATTTATTCTTTTATGCAGTACGGCATTCGCATATGACGATGTAAAACAGGTAAGAGCAAGCCATATATTAGTAAAAACAAGAAATGAAGCTATTCAAATCAAAAAAGATATTGATAATGGCGGGGATTTTGCATATTATGCAAAAACATATTCTCTTTGCCCTTCAGGACAAAACGGAGGCGATTTAGGATATTTTTCTAGAGGTCAAATGGTGCAGACTTTTGAAGATGCTGCATTCGAACTTCCGGTTGGAGAAGTGTCAGATCCTGTAGGTACTGAATTTGGATGGCATTTAATCAAAGTCACGGATAAAAAATAATGTTTTATTACGAATACAAAACAAATATCGGCAAAATTTATATTTCTGCCGACAAAAAGAATATCTTAGAAATCTCTTTTAACAAACCAAATTACGATAAAAATGAAACACCTTTAATTAAAAAGACTTTTTTAGAATTGGAAGAATATTTTAACGGACAGAGAAAAACTTTTGACCTTCCGTTAAAGCTTGAAGGCACTGACTTTCAAAAAAAAGTTTGGAAAGAATTAATTAAAATCCCATACGGCAAAACCATAAGCTATAAAGAACTTGCAACATCCATCGGCAATGAAAAAGCCTGCCGGGCAGTGGGTATGGCAAACAACAAAAACAAAATAATGATAGTAATTCCCTGCCATCGTGTAATCGGTTCAAATGGTGACCTGACCGGTTATGCCGGAGGTTTAAATATCAAACAACAACTTCTTGAGTTGGAAGCCAAAAATCCTTAAAATTGACAATATTTTTCATATATGTTAGTATCAAAAATATACTAATGAGGTAATTATGGAATTAAAAGAGCTTCCTAAATGTCCCGTTGAAACGACATTAAAATTATTAAGCAATAAATGGAAAATTTTGATAATTAGGGATTTATTAAATGGAACAAGACGTTTTGGCGAATTAAAAAAATCACTTGGTTCAATTACGCAAAAAGTTTTGACAACAAATTTACGTGATATGGAAGAAACAGGACTTGTTATAAGAAAAGTTTACAACCAAATTCCTCCAAAAGTTGAATATACACTGACAGATATAGGTTACAGCCTAGGAAATGTTTTAGACAGCATGGCAGACTGGGGAAGCGGGTATAAAGAATATTTAAAAATTCTAGAAAAAAATAATAAAATCAAATAAATTATTCCAAAATGTAAAAAACTTTTATTTATTAAGCAAAATAGTAAAGGTAGTATTTTGTCCGGGATAACTTTCAACATTAATTGACCCGTTATGAAGTTCCGCAATATTTTTTACAATAGCAAGCCCTAAACCTGAACCACCTGTGGTTCGGGCTTTATCAACTCTATAAAATTTTTCAAAAATATGTTCAATATGATTTTTTTCAATTCCAACTCCATAATCAAAAAATTAGAAATAGTTTTTTCTATCATAGAATTTAAATTAAATTTTTCAAAATGTTTTTCTTCATTTGTTTTTGCAACTTCAATTTCAAAAAGCACTAAAATATCATTCACGAGTTTATTAATTGACTTTATTTGGAATTGAATTATTTCAAAACATTCTTTGTCTTCAACGGTTATTGAATTGTTATTTTCAATAAGCTCTATTGCTGAATTTATTGCAGTTATTGGAGTTTTAATTTCATGAGTAATATTTTGCAAAAAGTTTGTTTTATATTCTTCAAGCTGGGTTAATCTTTGAATTTGATTTTTTAATCTTAAAATCATTTTTTTAACAGAAATAGATAGCTCTTCTAACAATTCAAGATCAGGAACATCAATTGATGTATCCAATTCTCCATTCGCTATCTTAATAACGCTATCTTGAAAAATTAACAAAACACTCAAATAAAGATATTTCCGAAAATGCCAAAGCTATTACTAAACGACTTGTTGAAGATAACCCATGGATGCTGGAGTAAATATGAAAGTACAGGCAATTTTTTTGTAAATAATACTTAACAAAGTCGATATCAAATAACAAAAGATTTTTTTCTGCGTTTTAAAACTTACATAATAAACACATATAAAACTCTTTAAATCAAAACAAAGGTCTTTAAAATCTCTTTTTCTCCGCCATAGAGTTTCTGCTATTTTGTAATTCAGGTTATTGGCATTTGTGTTATGAGTCAGGTTTCTTGACAGGTAGCAATATATTGTTGTAAATTCTGATTTTTCCTTAGAGGAAAAAATTCTGTCATTCTCAGATTTTAAAAGGGTTTCGGATATAAAAATATGATTAAAATAGAAATACAAATATACTTCTTGATTAAAAAACTTTCTGTGCCGAGCTTTTTGCTGCTGTTTTGAATAATATGAGTCAAGCTGTCTTTTCTGTCTTTGATAAATCAAGGTTCTAAATATTGTATAAAATTTCTGTACCTGGTCTTCGCCTATATTTACAATATTAGAGGCCTTTATTGTTTTAATGTCTTCGCAAAAGCACCTGATAACAGTATCCGTTACCATAGCTGGATAAAGTCTAAATATAGAATAATTCTGTATGACATGGTTTTGTTTTTTTATCGTACCGCTGCTTGGGTTTATAAAGATAAAAAAACGAATATTAAATTAGTCGGAAAGTTGGCTTTTAATTTTCCGATTTTGTTAAACAAAAACAAAAGAGTTTAAATTGGACTTTATTTACTTCAAATGTCAAATAATCGTTTTATCCGTACAAGTTAGTAAAATCACGACAAACGGCGGTTATAATTTGATTTTCAGACAAAAATTTGTGAAATTTTGAGGACATTTGTGATACCCAAAAGAGACTTTTCGTCCTGTTTCGTAACGCATAAAACGATTACTTCCGACCGTCAAAATCTACACACAAAGCCAACTTTGCCGAATAATCTTTTTATTCGTTCAAGTAAAATGTCCCGTTAAAATACAACAACTATTCAATACAATAAAAAAGAGATAAGCATTAAAAACTTATCTCTTTTTTATTAGCAAGGGAGAGATTCGAACTCTCGACCTCACGGGTATGAGCCGTGCGCTCTCACCAACTGAGCTACCTTGCCACAAGCTCTATTTAATTTTCATCGGCTAAGTTGGCTCGAGCGTTGCTCTCACAAATTTTAAATTCTTGTTCGCTCACGGGAGCTACCTTGCCATTTATTTGACAAGTTTTATTTTTACACAAAAAATTTGAATTTTCAAGTATTTAGTTTTATAATTTTTCTTGAACAATAATAATTATATGATTAAAGACTTAACAAAAGGTGCTCCATTAAAGCTTATATTATTATTTTCTATACCTCTTTTGATAGGTAATATCTTTCAACAATTATATAACCTCACAGATATTGTAATTGTCGGAAGAACTCTTGGAGTTAATGCTCTTGCCTCTGTTGGGGCCGTAGCTCCTTTATTTTTTCTTATTATGTTTGCTGTTGCAGGTATGACTAATGGTTTTGCCATAATTACAGGCCAAAAGTTCGGGGCCGGAGATGATTGCAGCGTTAGACGATCTGTTATTGTTTCCATTATTTTAAGTTCTGTTTTTACAATATTTTTTACTATTTTATTTCTTATTACCATGAAACCTATTTTATTTTTAATGAATGTTCCTAAAGAAATTTTTCACGATGCTTACTGGTATATTCAAATTTGTGTTTTAGGACTTATAATCGCTAACTTCTATAACCTTACGGCAAGTGTTGTTAGAGCTCTTGGTGATAGTAAAACACCTCTTTATTTTCTTATTTTAGCTTCTTTATTAAATGTATTTTTAGCATTATTATTTATTCTCAAATTCAACATGGGTGTCCCTGGTTCAGCCATCGCCGTTGTACTTTCTGAAGCATTTTCAGTTATTTTATGTTTAATATATGTCAAAAAACGATTTCCTATACTTCATTTTAAAAAATCCGACTGGGAATTTAAAAAAGAAAACCGCAAAGAAGATTACAAATTTATAATGGAACATTTAAACGTAGGTTTTCCAATGGCAGTACAATTTTCCGTACTTGGTTTGGGAATACTTATAATTCAAAGTGTTTGCAATTCTTTTGGAGCAAATGTAATTGCAGCCATGACAGCAGCTTTAAGAATTGAACAAATAGCAACAATGCCTATGGTATCATTTGGCGTAGCGGTTTCAGTTTTTGTTGCCCAAAATTTTGGGGCCAAAAATTTACACCGCATACGTTATGGTGTAATAAGAACTTCTTTAATTAACCTTATACTAAGCATTGCTATGGCTCTTATTATGCGGCATTGGGGCACAAATATTGTCGGATGTTTTATCGGAAAAGAAAAAACTGCCGTTATTAACATTGCACACGAATATCTTTGGATTAGTACTTTATTTTACTTCTTTTTAGGACAAATATTTATATTTAGAAATGCTCTCCAAGGGATGGGAAAAACCCTTATACCACTTACTTCATCTTTTGCCGAGTTAATGATAAGAGCTTTTGCAGCTGTTTATTTAGCCGTCAAATTCGGTTATTACGGAATATTTTATGCCGGGCCTATTGCTTGGACAACTGCTGCATCTATAGTATCTTTAGGATACCTAATAAATATTAATAAACTTAAACTTAAGCTAATTAAAGAACGTATGTTATAAATTACTTTTCAAAGTATTTAATAATAGTTTCCGCAAAAGCCTTAGATGATTGATAATTTTGAGCCGTGATTAAATTTCCATCGACGACGACATTAACTTCACCAACCGGCTGTTTGACAAAGACAGCATTACGTTCTACCAAAGCATCTTCAAGGCTAAAAGGCATAAGACCGTCTTTTTTATAATATTTTTCTTCATCATTAGTAAAACAAGTAAGTCTTTTGCGAGAAACAACATATCCTTCATCTGTTTTCGCTGTTAAAAGTCCTGCAGGGCCATGACAAATTGCCGCAACAAGCTTGCTGGTCTGATAAAAATAACTAACCGCACTACCAACCAACTCACTTTTAGCAATATCAAACATAGGTCCATGACCTCCGGGAAAAACTATTGCATCATATGAATCATAATTTACATCTTCTAATTTAACAGTATTTTCAAGCATTTTTTTTGCATCATGCCATTTAATATCTTTTATCAAATTTTCACTTTCAGGATCTAAAGGAACTTTTCCGCCTAATAAACTTGCGACCTGAACATGATAACCATTATCGCAAAATATAATACAAGGCACAGCAAATTCTTCAAACCACAAGCCCGTTTTATGAATGTTATCAGCAAAATATTCTGTATTAGTTACAACCATTAAAATATTTCTTGACATAATAAACCTCCTGATTTTAGATTAATCAAAACATTTTTTTTGTATATCAGAAAACATGGCAATTTAAAAACTATGCATTGGTTTAATTGTCTTTTATGAAAATTAAAAATATTCTTTTTAAAAAGGAGAAAGAAATATGACAGCAATAATAGAAAATATAACGGCAAGACAAATATTAGACTCAAGAGGAAATCCAACACTTGAAGTAGAAGTAGAAATGCCCTTCAAAGTAAAAGGACAAGCCGCCGTCCCATCAGGAGCATCAAAAGGTATTTACGAAGCCTTAGAACTGCGAGATGGGAATATGGAAGAATTTGCCGGCAAAGGAGTATTGACTGCGGTAAAAAATGTAAACGAAATTATAGCTCCCGAACTTATAGGACAAGACGGATTTAATCAAGAATTAATAGATTCTATAATGATAGAACTAGATGGCACAAAAAACAAGTCAAAATTGGGTGCAAATGCTATATTAGGTGTATCTCTTGCTGTAGCAAAAGCAAGTGCCAAAGAGTATAATTTACCTTTATACCGTTATTTAGGCGGGGTAAATGCTGTAACATTACCAGTACCAATGATGAATATAATTAATGGAGGTATGCATGCAGACAACAATTTAGATTTTCAGGAATTTATGATTAGTCCTGTTGGAGCAGAAAATTTCAGTCATGCAGTACAAATAGGAGCAGAAGTCTTTCATAAATTAAAAGAAATTCTAAAAAATAGAAATTTAAACACTTCCGTCGGTGACGAAGGAGGGTTTGCTCCCAAATTAAGCTCTAACGAAGAAGCTATAGAACTAATTCTTGAGGCAATTGACAAGGCAAATTATAATACTAATATTATCAAAATTTGTTTAGATGCGGCTTCTTCTGAATTTTATAAAGACGATAGATATATTTTTGAAGACAAACACCTTACAAATACGGAAATGGTAGACGTTTTAGAAAACTTAGTTAACAAATACCCTATCATATCAATAGAAGATGGTTTAGCACAGGATGACTGGCAAGGCTGGGAACTTTTAACCGAAAGAATTAAATGCCAGCTTGTAGGAGATGATTTATTTGTAACAAATTTTGAACGACTTAAAAAAGGTATTGAACATAAAGCCGCAAACTCTATACTTATTAAGTTAAATCAAATAGGTACATTAACAGAAACCCTTAAAACAATATCTTTAGCAAAAAGTTCAGGATATACAACAATAATTTCACACAGATCAGGAGAAACCGAAGATACATTCATCGCAGATTTAGCAGTTGCAACAAACAGCGGTCAAATCAAAACCGGATCATTATCACGATCTGAACGAACAGCTAAATACAATCGGTTAATGAAAATAGAACAAGAACTTGGCCCGGCAGCTAAGTATCCGGGGATTAAAGCTTTTTCAAATATGTGAAGATTGTAAAAATATGTAACGATACATCCAAAAACCTTAAAGAAAAAACAAGTAAAAACCGATAACTTGATTGTTAGAGCTTTAAGGAGAAGTGTATTATGAATGACAAAAAAATTATGAATGAAGAAGACTTAATGGTTGATTTTGCGGAAATGACAAGTTTTGATTTTAATTCTTTAGATTATGAACAAATGCAAGAACTGCATAAGATTACAGATAGTGAATATGCAAAAAAACCTTATGCCTTCAAATTTGGTAAATTTGATTTAACAGATATGTTTAAATCTTTTATTACACAAAAAGAAATGTAAGGAGTTTATATGGATAATTTTGACGAATTATTTCCGGAGAACTGTTTTTTACCTTGTATAGGAGAAACAGAGCCTAAACAGCAGCCTGTTAGACATCATAAAGATTTAGAAACACTGCTTGCAGAACTTGAAGTGATTAAGAACAACATAGAGGAGATAAAAGCCAGGGAATGGCATTTAGCAAAACTAATGCAATTCCACAAGGCGGGATTTGTTAAATAGGCTACCGGACAAAAAAGCACCTTTTTCAAGGTGCTTTTTATTAAAGATTATGAATGAATATTTACTTTCCAAACAATACAGTTCTAGCTGCTTCAGAAGCAGGTTCAACAGTTTGTCCGTAGAAAAATACCGGATATATGTCTTTTATGTTTGTGTTTGATACTTCGCAAGCAGTATCTGCTCCATCTTGACCAGAGCCTGCACCAGTACCTGAATCACATGTGATAATTGTATTCGGGTTAGTAGAACCGTTTACATCAATAAATCCAATACAATCAGGTGTTCCTTTAGCAGAACAATTCTTAGCATTTTTATTAAATCCAAAATATGTTCCGTCAGCTAATGCATATACAAAGTAATCCTCTTCTGTTGGTGCAAAACTTACTATACCTTCATCAACTTCAGGTTCGTCATCTCCAGTAGGTGCGGTTGCACTCAAACATGCTATATCCCCTGTAACACCCGCTGTTTGAGCTTCTTGTGCAGCAGCAATAGCCTCAGCTGTACAAGTAACTTCCATTTCAACATTTACAGGAGTTATTGCTCCACCGCTATTCTCAGCCACTTCATCAAAATAAGTACTTGATACATCTGTTGCTGATTGTAAACGTTCTCCCAACATAGCAGCTAATGAACCTGCTACGTGGTTTCCGCCTGTTGATGCTGAGTCATCTTTCAATGTTGAAAAATCTGTGTCTTCCATTGCAACGTTCATTAAAACAGCCTGGTTTAAACTTGAAAGAGCTTTTTTGTAAGCTGATTTAAATTGTGCTCCGTTTGTGTTTGAAATCAATGTAGGAATAGTCATGGCAGCAACTACACCTATAATACCAAGAGTAATCAATACTTCTGCCAAAGTAAAACCGAATCTTTTTGTCATAATTTTTTACCTTT